>DATEQI010000308.1:0-2574 GCA_035272805.1 Alphaproteobacteria bacterium
CGGGCAATATCGAGCGCAACGTCGATTTCGAGCTCGGCGACGTCGCCGAGGGCTTCGCCGAGGCCGATCTCGTGCGCGAGAAGAGCTATCACTGCGCCGAGGTCTGCCAGAACCAGATGGAGATGCACGCGGCCCTTGCCGAGTACGATCCCTTGCGCGGGCGCATGACGGTCCACGCCTCGACCCAGGTGCCCTATTACGTGCACCTCATGCTCGCGCGCGTCCTCGACATGGATCCCTCGCGCATCCGCGTGATCAAGCCCCACGTGGGCGGCGGCTTCGGCTGCCGCACCGAGGCGCTCAACGTCGAGCTCATCGCCGCATTGCTCGCGCGCAAGGCGGGGCGTGCCGTGCGCATGGTGCTGACGCGCGAGGAGACTTTCATCACCCATCGCGGGCGGCCCGAGACCGAAATCCGCCTCAAGATGGGCTTGACGAAGGACGGCCGCATCACGGCGGTCGAGTGCGAGTGCTATCAGCGCGGCGGCGCCCACAGCGGCTACGGCATCGTCACCATCCTCTATTCGGGCTCGATGCTCTACGCCATCTACGACATCCACAACGTGAAGTACATCGGCGCGCGCGTGCTCACCAACACCCCACCCTGCGGCGCCTTCCGCGGCCACGGCACGGTCGACGTCCGCTTCGCCTTCGAGGCCCTCCTCGACGAGATGGCGGGCGAGCTCGGCCTCGATCCCTTCGCCGTGCGCCGCGCCAATCTGCTTACCGCACCTACCTTCACCGACAACGATCTCATGATCAACAGCTACGGCCTGCCGGAGTGCCTCGACTGGGTCGAGCAGGCGAGCGGCTGGAAGGAGCGCAAGGGCCGTCTGCCGCGCGGCAAGGGGCTCGGGCTCGCCTGCTCCCACTACATCAGCGGCGCCTCCCGGCCCGTCAACTGGACCGGCGAGCCCCATGCCACGGTCAAGCTCAAGCTCGACTTCGACGGCTCGATCGTGCTCTTGACGGGGGCCGCCGAGATCGGCCAGGGCTCCTCGACCGTGCTGGTGCAGACCGTCGCCGACGTGCTCGGGCTCGAGATGGCGCGCATCCGCATCGTGAGCGGCGACAGCGACGTGGTGCCCAAGGACAACGGCTCCTATTCCTCGCGCGTGACCTTCATGGTCGGCAATGCGGCGATCGAGGCGGCCGAGAACCTCAAGAAGATTCTCGTGGCCGCGGCGGCGAGGAAGCTCGAGGCGCGGCCGGAGGACATCGAGTGCCTGGGCGAGCTCTATCGCGCGGGCGCCCAGGACAAGGGCGTGTCCTTCAATGACGTGGTGACGGAGGCGCTCAAGGAGAGCGGCACCATCACGGTCACGGGAAACTTCTCGACCATTCCCGCCTCGCACGGCGGCAAGAAATACCGCGGTGCCGCCATCGGCGGCACCATGGGCTACAGCTACGCGGCCCAGGTCGTCGAGGTGAGCGTGGACGAGGAGACCGGTGTGGTCACCGTCGACAAGGTCTGGGTCGCGCATGACTGCGGCAAGGCGCTCAACCGGCTGACCGTCGAGGGCCAGGTGCAGGGCTCGGTCTGGATGGGCATGGGCCAGGCGCTCTCGGAGGAGTCGGGCTATCACGACGGCCTGATGGTGACCGCCAACATGCTGGATTACCGGGTGCCGACGATCCAGGACTCGCCGCCGATCGAGGTCCATATCGTCGAAGCCAACGACCCCTACGGCCCCTTCGGCGCCAAGGAGGCGGGCGAGGGCTCGCTCGCGGGCTTCCTGCCGGCACTCGCCAACGCCGTCGCGGACGCCGTCGGACTGCGGCTCCACGAGCTTCCCGCCACGCCGGACCGCGTGTTCGCGGTACTCGAGAAGCGCCGGCGCGCCGCAGGCGCGCCTTCTTCTGCGTCACGCAAAGCCGCGGCCGTGCCGGCCGCGGGGCGCGCAACGAGAAGTTGATGGAGGCGCTGCCCCACTTCCAGCTCATCCGCCCGGCGAATGTCGCCGAGGTGGCGGCAGCACTTCTAGCCCATCCCGAGAGCCGGCTCCTGGGCGGGGGTACTGATCTCGTCGTCAATATCCGGCGCGGCATCGAGGCGCCCGCGACCCTCATCGACATGAACGGTGTGGCGGAGCTGCGCAAGCTCAAGGCGGACGGCAAGGGGCTCGCGCTCGGCGCCTCGCTCACCATCGCGGAGCTCGCGGCGCATCCGGCCACGGCCGAGCATTATCCCGTCGTGGCCCAGGCCGCGGCGTCGATCGCCGGGCCGACCCAGCGCAACATGGGGACGGTGGGCGGCAACCTCTGCCTCGACACGCGCTGCATCTATTATAACCAGAGCGAGTGGTGGCGCAGCGCCAACAATCACTGCCTCAAGACCACGGGCAAGATGTGCCACGTGGCGCCCAAGAGCCGCGGCGTCTGCTTCGCCACCTACAGCGGCGACCTGGCGCCGGCGCTCATGGTGCTCGGCGCCGAGGTCGAGCTCCTCGGGCCCGCGGGCCGGCGCACGCTTCCCTTGGCCGAGCTCTACATCGGCCATGCGCGCCAGGACGGCTCGAGCGGCGACGGCAAGCGCTATCTGGCGCTCCTGCCCGGCGAGTTCGTGACCGGAGT
>DATEQI010000309.1:0-3155 GCA_035272805.1 Alphaproteobacteria bacterium
GGCCGGCTCACGCCCAGCAGCTTCGCGGCCTTGGACATGTTGCCTTCGGCCTGGCTGATGGCCATGCGGATGACCTCCTGCTCGACCCGGCTGCGGGCATCGCGCAAATTGAGCGAGATCGACGCCGACTCCGGCAGCGTCAACTCCAAATCCGTCGCCGTCACGGCATGGCCGTCGGACATGACGACCGCGCGCTTGATCCTGTGCTCCAGCTCGCGCACGTTGCCACGCCACGGATTGGCGCGGATCGCCGCTACGGCGTCCGAGGTGAATGCCTTGGCGGGACGGTTGAATTCGGCACTGTACCGACTCATGAAAAAGCTCGCGAGCAGGAGCGCATCCCCTGCCCGCTCGCGCAAGGGCGGAACGAATATGGGCACCTCGTTCAAACGATAATAGAGATCGTCGCGGAATTGCCCCTCGGCGATCATCCGCTCGAGATTGCGGTGCGTCGCGCAGATGATGCGCACATCGACCTGCAGCGACTGGCGGCCGCCGAGCCGCTCGATGACCTGGTCCTGGAGGAAGCGCAGCAGCTTGGCCTGCATGCTCACCGGAATGTCGCCGATCTCGTCGAGGAACATCGTTCCGCGGTGGGCGCTCTCGATCTTCCCGATGGTCTGCTTGACAGCGCCGGTGAAGGCGCCCTTCTCGTAGCCGAAGAGCTCGCTCTCGAGCAGGGTCTCCGGGATCGCGGCGCAATTGATGGCGACGAAGGGCCGCCGCGCACGCGGGCTGAGCTGATGGATGGCCTTCGCCAGCATCTCCTTGCCGGTTCCGCTCTCGCCGCACAGCATCACCGAGACGTTCGTCGGTGCGATCTTCTCGATCTTGCGTAGAAGTTCGCTCATCACGGGGCTGGCGGCGATGATGCCCTGGATGGCCGAGCTTGGCGCCGCCGCGGCCAGCGCGCGGTTCTCGCACTCGAGGTCGTAGAGTCTTATCGCACGGCCGATGATGATGCGAAGCTCCTCGATGTCGATCGGCTTCTTGTAGAAATCGTAAGCGCCGAGCGCAACGGCCTTGAGCGCGTGCTCGCGTGCTTCGTTGCCGCTCGCGATGATGACCTTGGTCTCGGGCGCGATGCGGATCATCTCCTCCATGGCGGCGAGCCCCTCGCTCGCGCCGTTCGGATCCGGCGGCAGGCCGAGATCGACGATGGCGACCGGCGGCCGCTCGGCACGAAAAATCTTGAGCGCCTCCGGCCGGGTCGCGCTCGGCAGCACCTTGTATTCGGAAAGCGCCCATTTGAGCTGCCGCCGCAGCCCCTCGTCGTCCTCGAGTACGAGGATGGCGGTACGATCCTCGCTCATCGCGATCGGGACCTCGCCTTGGCCGGTATCCTTGCCTTGGGCGCGCAAACGGGCAGCAACATGCGCATGGTGGTGCCGTAACCCGATCTGCTGATGACCTCGAGCTCGCCCCCCGCGGCGCGGATCTGCTCGCGGGTCTGATAGGCCCCGATACCGTAACCGCCCGTTTTGGTCGAGCGCAGCGGCTTGAAGAGCTCGCGGTCGACGAAGTCCCGGTCCATGCCGGGTCCGTCGTCGCGGACGTCGACGGAGACCATGGCCCCGTCCGTCCGCGCGCCGACGGTGACGGTGCTACCGGATGCCGAGGCTTCGATCGCATTCGCGATGACCTGCCGCAGGGACGAGCGGAACTGCTCGGGATCCATGGCGATGCTCATGCCCTCGACGTCGAGTTCGGTGACGATCGAGACGGGCTCGCTCGCGAAATCCTTGACTACACTCGAGATGACGGCGGGAAGGTCGGTGATAACGGCCTCCTCCGGTTGCGCGCTTTTAGCACTGAGCTGCACCAAAAGGCTCTTCATCCGCGCCACGGAGTTCTCCAATGTGCGCATCATGTCAGCGCGGAACTCGGGATCCTCGCCGTGCCGGCGCGCGTTGGCCACGGTCAGGTCAAGCTGGCTGACGAGATTTTTGATATCGTGGACGACGAAGGCGAAGCGCTTGCTGTAGTCGTGCAGAAGCCTGGCGTCCATCAGCACGCGCGTGGCAGCGTCCTCCGAGAGGTAGCTGGCGGCCTGCCGTCCGACGGCAAGCAGGAGTGCGAGGCTCTCCACCCCGATGGGAAAGGGCGCCCGCGGGGGCGCGAGCGTTATGAAAGCCGTCAAAACGTCCTTGTGGACAAGCGGAACCGTAAGCCATATCGGCACGCATTCCGCAAACCACGCTGGCGTCCCCGGCCTCTCGCTGTCGTCCGGCTCGGCCGCGAATTGCTGCACCTGCGCACCGCCCCGGAAGGCGGCGACGAAGGGGCTTTCGGCGGGCTCGACGGTGGCTCGGTCGATGTGCATGTTCCAGAACTCGGTCGGGCAATAGCCGACGCCCTCGCGCAAGACCCACAACATGCCTGCCGGGGAATCCACGATATTGCCGACGGCGCGAATGACGCGAAGCTGCAGGTTCTCGCCATCCGCGCTCGCCGAGAGCGCGTCGATGAAATTCATCCATTCGACGCGGTAATCGTAGCGGTGGGCGAAGAAATTCAGGACAAGAAATTGCTTGAAGCGCGAGCGCAAGGTTCCCGACGTCAGCACAATGGCGAGCACGATGACGGCGCCGCAGAGGATCGCAATCTGAAGGAGGGTCCCCCAGCTGCCGCCGGTTTCCCGCAGGATATAACCGACGACGGCGGCGCAAAGAAGAAGGGTTCCACTCGCGATCAAGGTCACGGTGTGCAGCACGACCTGGCGCGAGGGCCGCAGGTCCACGCGCCAGCCGCGGTTGCGCACGATGGTGAGGCCGAGCAAGGGTGCTATCATCGTCGCCACCGCCCCGCGCGCGGACAGAAACGTCGGGTTCATGCGACGGAACAGCATGGCGTCCGAATAGACGAAGAGATCGTAGGCAAAAAGGGCGCCGAGTGCGATGCAGAGGGGATACATCTGCCAGCGGCGCGTCGCCGGCGTGTTGCGATAGATGTTCTCGATGACCAGGAGGCCGAGCACGGCCAGGATGACCCGTGCGATGGTCTGACTGAAGCTGAGATCGGCCACCGACGCGGCGCCAGCCGCATACCTCAGGTCGTTGACGAGGACGACCCAGGCGCAAGCGGCAATCACCCAGGCGCCGTTTCTCAGCCGCCGGCGGGTCTCGGAATTGCCGATCTCGCGCGCGAGGAGCGAC
>DATEQI010000310.1:0-3436 GCA_035272805.1 Alphaproteobacteria bacterium
TCATGACATTGATGACGGCACTCTGGTCGGCGAAGATCTCGACGTGCTGGAAGGTGCGCCCGACCCCGCGCGCGGCGATCCGGTGCGGCGCTAAACGGGTGAGCTCGCCGCCGTCGAAGAAGATGCGGCCGTCCGCGAGCGGCACCAGGCCGGTTACGGCATTGATGAGCGAGGTCTTGCCCGCACCGTTCGGTCCGATGAGGCCGCGGATCTCGCCGCGCTCGAGGGCGAGCGAGACGCCCTTGAGTGCGGTCACGCCGCCGAACACCACACTCGCGTCCTCGAGCGCGAAGTACGTCACGGCCCCAACCTCCCCTCTGCCCCCATGGCGGCATCGCCCGCGCGCCCCTCGCGGCGCCACGGCCGGAGCATCATGGGCCAAAGCCCGACGAGGCCCTTGGGCAGCAGAATGAGGAAGGCGAGCAACAGCGCGGCGTAGACGAAGTCGCTGTACTCGTGAACGCGGCGCAAGAGCTCCGGCAGCACGGTGAGCACCACGGCACCCACGATCGAGCCGGCAAGCGAGCCGATGCCACCGACCACGATGAAGGTGACGTGGCGCAAGGACGCCGCGGCGCCGTACTCGACGGGATCGATGAAGCCCACGATGGCGGCGGCGAGGCCGCCGGCCAAGCCGGCGTAGAGTGCTGCAATCGCGAAGGCGACGAGCTTCGTCCGCGCCGGCGAAATGCCGAGCGTCTGTGCCGCAAGCGTGCTGTTGCGGATGGCGTCGAAGGCACGGCCGATCGGCGAGTGCTGGATGTTCCGCGCGAGCACCACGAGGGCGGCCACGATCGGCATGACCGCATAGTAGAGCGCCAAGTCGCTCGACAGCTTCCAGCCGAAGAGCGTCGGCCGCGACGCGATCATGCCGCGGATGCCGCCGGTCAAGTTGGGAAACTCCTCGATCATGATCTGGGTGATCTCGAGGAAGCCGAGGGTGGCGAGCGCGAGATAGAAGCCGCTGAGACGCATGGCCGGGAGCGCCAACAGGCAGCCGAATGCCATGGCGACGATACCGCCCGCCGGCAGCGCCAGCCAGAAGGAAAGGCCCCATTTTTGCGCAAGCAGAGTCGTGGTGTAGGCGCCGATCGCCATGAAGGAGGAATGGCAAAGCGAGATCTGTCCGGCGTTGCCGGTCAGGAGGTTGAGCCCCACCGCCAGCACGATGTTCACGAGCGCCAGATTGGCGAGATAGAGCTCATAGGTGCCGCAAAACGGCGGCGCGAGCAGCAGGAGTGCTGCGACCGCGCCCCAGAGGAGCCAGCGCCGGGTTGCTCCGCCCGCCGCCATCTCAGGCCCTCCGCGTGCCGGCCGAGCCGAAGAGCCCGTAAGGCCGCACCAAGAGGACCAGGATCAACACGGCGAAGGCGACGACGTTCTTGAGCGTGCTGCTGACGATCGCACCAGAAAAGGTCTCGATCACGCCGAGCATGAGACCGCCGACCACGGCACCGGGGAGGCTGTTGAAGCCGCCGATGACGGCCGCGACGAAGGCCTTGAGGATCAGGCTGCCCATCTCCGGATGGATGCCGGTCACGGGAGCGAAGAGGATGCCCGCGAAGGCGCCGATCGCGGTGCCGAGCGCCCAGGTCGAGGAGAAGATGCGCTCGACGCTGATCCCCATCAGGCGCGCCGCCTCCTGGTTCTGCGAGACCGCGCGCATCGCCTTGCCGGTGCGGCTCTTCTGGAAGAAAAGCGCCAGTGCGGCCACGAGCGCCAGGACGCTTACGATGATCCACACGAAGACCGGATTGAGCCGCACGCCGCCGAAGACCCAGGGCTCGGTCGAGAAGGGGACCGGCAGCGAGTAGACGTTGTCCTGCCAATAAAGCCGGATCGCGAATTTCACCATGAGGCCGAGCGCGAAGGTGCCGATGACGATGGTGAATTCGGGCGCCTTCACGAGCGGCCGGATGAAGAGCCGCTCGAAGACGACGCCGACCGCGCCGGCGATCAGAAGCGTCAGCGGTACCACGGCATAATAGGGAAGCGGCGTGGTCATCGAGAGAACAAGTGCGATATAGGCGCCGAGCGTCACCATCTCCCCTTGCCCGAAATTGAGCACGCCCGAGGCCTTGAACGGGATCACGAGCGCCAAGGCCACGAGCGCATAGATGCTGCCGACGCTGAGCCCGGAAAACAGCAGCTGGAGGGCGATTTCTGGCGACACGGAGCTGCTCTCAGGAGGGTACGGCGCGCGGGCTCAGATGAGGCTCTCCAGGCTGCCGCCGTCGACCTGGAGGGTGGTGCCGGTGATGAAGGAGGCCTGCTCGGAGGCGAGGAATGCCACGACCGCGCCGATGTCCTCGGGCCGCCCGAGGCGCCCAACCGGGATGCGCCTGGTGGCATCCGCCGTCACCTGCTCAACGTGTCTCTTCTCGATCTCCGCCTGCGCCTTGAGCGATCGCTTCAGCAAGTCGGTGTCGATGCGTCCCGGGCAGATCGTGTTGACCGTGATGCCGTCCGGGCCGAGCTCGCGGGAGAGCGTCTTGGAGAAGCCGATGAGGCCGGCCCAGCTCGCCACCGAGAGGCCGAAGCCGGCGATGGGCGCCCTGACGGAGAGGGCGGTGATGTTGACGATGCGGCCCCAGCCGTTCGCCCTCATCGACGGCACGCAAAGGCGGGCGAGGCGCACGACGCTCATCAGGTTCTGCCGTATCGCCGTTTCCCACGCCCCGTCGTCGAAGTCCATGATGAGGCCGAGCGGCGGAGCGCCGTCGTTATTGACGAGGATGTCGACGCGCCCGAAGCGTTTGAGCGCCTCGGCAACGACCTTCTCGTGATCCTCGGCGCGGCGCACGTCGCCCAATACCGGGACGACCTCGGCGCCGCACTCCTTGCGGAGGCGCTCGGCCGCCTCTCTGAGCGCCGGATTGCGCCGCGCCCAGATGACGAGCTTGGCACCCTCGCTCGCGAGCGCTTGCGCGATGGCGAAGCCGATGCCCTGGCTGGCGCCGCCGACGATGGCCAGCTTATCCTTAAGCCCGAGATCCACGACTCCCCCCCTCGCCCACCACCAGCTCCCTGAGTGGCCCTTTCTGCACCTTGCCCGTCGGCGTGCGCGGCAATTGCGCGAGAAACTCGACGCGCTCGGGCAGCTTGTAGGTCGCGATCTTGTCGCGCAGGAAATCCACCACCTCGCCGGCAGCGAGCTTCTCGCCCGGACGCGATACGATGCACGCACAGACGCGCTCGCCGAGCCTCGCGTCGGGAATGCCGACGACCGCCGCATCGAGAATCTTCGGGTGCTTGAACAGCACCTCCTCGATCTCGCGCGGATAGATGTTCGCACCCCCGCGGATGATCATCTCCTTGCGCCGGCCGGCGATCCGCAAATAGCCGCGCTCGTCGAGCACCCCCAGATCGCCGGTGCGGAACCAGCCGTCGGCGGTGAAGCTGCGCGCGTTGGCGCCCGGATTGTTGTAGTAGCCGA
>DATEQI010000311.1:0-6812 GCA_035272805.1 Alphaproteobacteria bacterium
GCTTGTAGTCGGGATAGGTGGTGCCCGAGCCGATGCCGGTGAGGAAGTGCCGGCGCGCCGGCTGGGGCGAAGGCGAAAGGATGCCGCCCTGCCATTCCGGGTTGGCGAGGAAGGGCACCAGCTCGCCCTCTTGGTCGATCACCTTCTCCGCCAGCACCAGGGGATCCATGCGCGTCAGCACGCTCTCCACATTGCCGTAGCGGTCGCAGGCGCCGGTGCGGCCAAGCCGAATGCGGCAGAGCACGGGACAGGCATCGCAGGTGACGACGCCGGCCTCGCTCGCGGATTTGGCGCCGGTTGCGGCCTCAGTCATGGCGTTTTCCCCCCGTGCTCCCGGCGGCACCGCCCGCTCCGCCTCGTCCCGCGGCAAGGAGTGCTGCGCGCACCCGATCGGGGGTCGCAGGCACGCGGCGGATGCGCACGCCGCTCGCATGATGGATGGCGCCCAGGATGGCGGGGGCCGTCGGGATGAGGGCCGGCTCGCCGATCCCCTTGGCGCCGAAGGGGCCGAGCGGCTCGGCATCCTCGATGAGGATGGTCTCGATCGGCGGCACGTCGCCGACCGTCGGGATGAGATAATCGTGCAGGTTCTCGTTGCGCCCGGGAATGAACTCCTCCATGAGCGCCAGCCCCAGCCCCTGGGCGATGCCGCCGTGAATCTGGCCTTCGACCTGGCTCGGGTTGATCGAGCGTCCCACGTCGTGGGCTGCCGTGATGCGCAGCACCTTGACGGTGCCGAGCTCGAGATCGACCTCGACCTCCGCCATCTGCGCCGCAAAGGCGTAGCTGGCATAGGGGGCACCCTGGCCGTTCTCGTCGAGGGGGGTGGTGGGGGGATCGAAATGGCCGCTACCGGAGAGCACGTCGCCCTGCGCCTGAGGAGGCAGTTTGGCAAGCTCGATCGCATGCCGGACCTCGCCGTCGCTCACCACGATCGTGGCGCCGTCGAGGGCTATCGCCGCATGGGGCCCGACATTGGCGAGGCGCAGGATCTGACGGCGCAAATCCTCGCCCGCGAGCTGCGCTGCCTTGCCGGAGACGAAGGTCTGGCGCGAGGCGGACGTCTTGCCGGCGTCCGCCGTGAGATCGGTGTCGCCGGAGACGAGCGTGAACTTGCCGGCGGCGACGCCGAGCGCGTCGGCGCAGATCTGCACCATGATGGTGTTCGAGCCCTGGCCGATGTCGACGGCGCCGTTGTAGAGCGTGAGCCGGCCCTCGCGATCGATGCCCACCTTCATGGTCGAGGGGTTGGAGAGCGAGGTGTTGCCGATGCCGTACCACATGCAGGCGATGCCGACCCCGCGCCGGCGCACGCCGCCATCCGTATTGAAGGCCTCCGCACGCGCCCGTGCCGCGCGCCATTTCGGCGCGAGCGCGTCGAGACAGGCGAGGAGGCCGACGCTTGCCGCAAGCCTCTGCCCGGTCGCGGTCACGGAGCCGGCTTTGAGCGCATTCAAGCGGCGGAATTCGAGCGGGTCCATGGCGAGGTGCAGAGCGAGCTCGTCCATCAGCGCCTCATGCGCGATCGCGGCCTGGGGCACGCCGAAGCCGCGGAAGGCGCCTGCGGGCGTCTCGTTGGTGTAGACGGCCCGCGTCGTCGCCTTTACCGCCGGCACGGCATAAGGCCCGCTGGCATGGACGGGCACGCGGCTCGCGACCGTGGGGCCCCAGGAGGCGTAGGCGCCGGTATTGAAGTCGCCGTGGAACTCGGCGGCGCTGAGACGGCCGTGCGCATCGCAGGCAAAGCGCGCCGTGATCGTGGCAGGATGCCGCTTCGTCGTGGCCGCCATCGATTCGGGGCGCGTGTACACGCCGCGGACCGGCCGGTCGAGAAGCCAGGCTGCGGTCGCGATGAGCGGTTGGAGCGAGATGTCGAGCTTGCCGCCGAAGCCGCCGCCGACCGCCGTCGGCACGATGCGCACCTGCCTGGGCTCGAGACCGAGCACGAGTGCGAGCTCGTCGCGATTCATATAAGGCGACTGCGTAGAGGTGAAGACCTCGATACGGTCCTCGCTACCCGTGCCGCGCACGCGCCGGGCATAGCCGGCTTCGGGCTCGATATAGGCGTGCTCGACGAAGGCGGTCTCGAAGCGGCCTTCGGCCACGGCCGCGGCTTCGGCGAAGGCCGCCGCCGTATCGCCGCGCCGCACCAGGCCGCGCACCAGCACATTGTCGGGGTGAGCCGCGTGAAGTGCCGGAGCACCCGGCGCCAGTGCCGCCGCGATGCCGATGACGGGTGCTTCCGGCTCCCAGCGGACCGGCACCTCCTCCTCGGCAATTTGCGCGATCGTGGCAGCGTCGCCGACGAGGGCCGCGACCGCCTCGCCGCGGAAGCGCACGGCGCCCTCGGCCAGGACCGGCTGGTCCTTGATGTCCGGGTAGATGCCGAAGCAGTTCTGCCCGCGGATGTCCTTCGCGGTGAGCACCCGAAGCAATCCGGGATAGCGGCGATGGAGGGGCTCGAGCGGCCCGATGGAAAAGCGCGCGCGGCCATGGGGCGAGCGCACCGCGCGCAGCCAGAGCGCATCGGCGGGCGCCACGTCGTCGCCGTAGCGCTCCTCCCCGGTGAGCTTGGCGATGCCGTCCGTCTTGGCGAGGCGCGCGCCGACCGCCTCTCCGGCCGCCGGCATCACGGGCGCCTCTTGCGCGACGCCATCGGCCGCCGCCAGCACCGCCTCGACGATCTTGCGGTAGCCGGTGCAGCGGCACAGCACGCCGCCGAGCGCATCGCGCACCGCCGCCTCGTCGGGCTTCGCGTTGCGCGCGAGCAGATCGCTCGCCGCCATCAGCATCCCCGGCGTGCAGATGCCGCACTGGGCGGCACCATGGCGATGAAAGGCAAGCTGCAGTTGATTGAGGGCGCCGTCTCGGGCCAAGCCTTCGACCGTGGTGACCCTGCGGCCCGCGACCTGGCCGACCGCGGTCAGGCAGGCGCAAAGCTGCGCGCCGTCGACGAGCACGGTGCAGGCGCCGCAGTCGCCGGCATTGCAGCCGATCTTGGTGCCGAGGAGGCCGAGCTCCTCGCGCAACACGTCGGCAAGGCGCCGCACGGGTTGCGTGCGCAACGATACGGGACGGCCATTGACCTCGAAGCTCAAGAGCGGCTGGCGCGGGCTCATGAGGCCCCTCCGAGCCCGCTCAGCAGCCGGCGCAGGAGTGTCACCGTCGCATCGCGGCGGTAGGCGGCGGTGCCGCGGATGTCGTCGATCGGGTCGAGCGGCGCCAAATAGGCGGGCTGCGCTACCTCGCCGAGCTGCGCACCGAGCGTCCGGCCGACGAGCGCTCCTTCCAGCGCCTCGAGACGCCGTGCGACCGCCGAGCAGGCGCCGACGGCGACCCGTGCCGAGGCGACGCGGCCGTCCTCGCCCGCCTCGACGAGGGCCGCCGCCATGACGATCGAGATGACCAGATAGCTGCGCGCGCCGAGCTTGAGAAAGCGGCTCCGTGCCAGGGGTGCCGGTTCCGGAACGAGGAGTGCGGTAACGAGCTCGTCCGGCCGCAACACCGTCTTGCGGTTGCCTACGATGAAGTCGGCGAGCGGCACGCGGCGCGCGCCGGCGAGCGAGGCAAGCTCGACCACGGCGTCGAGCACCAGGAGCGGGGGCACGCCGTCCGCAGCCGGCGAGGCGTTGCAGACGTTGCCGGTGAGCGTTCCCGCGTTCTGGATTTGCACGCCCCCCACCTCCCGCGCCGCTTCCTTGAGACCGTCGAAGGCGGGCGGCAGCGCGGTCGCGATCAGCTCGCTCCAGCTGGCGAGGCAGCCGATGCGCCAGTGGCCGGCCTCGCGGCGGATGCCGCTCAGTGCTGCAAGCCCGGTGATGTCGAGGACGTCGTCGGCGAGCGGGCGGCCGACGCGGGCGGGATAGAAGTCCGTCCCGCCGGCGAGCACCGTGCGCGGCTTCTCGGCAAGGGCGGCGAGCGCCTCCTCGAGCCTCGTCGGGCGGAGATAATCGCCCATCCTCCTGCCTCCCGCCGGCCGCCATATTGTTCGTGTACGAACGAATTTAGCTCCAACTGCCGCGAGGCTGTCAAGCAAGCGGCGCATCGGTGATGGGATATCCGGAAATCACCTGCGCCTTCGATAAGGGCGCGTGCTCGCCTTATCGCTCTCGCTTCTGCGACTATGTTCCCGCCCGGGGGCGGGTTCGGGCGATTGAACCGACATTTCCCGGACGGGCTGCCTATCCACCCTTGTTATCTCGCCCTCGGATTTCCCTCGTGCAATCCACCCGGACGAATATGGTCATTGACACCATATGGTATTTGAGACCATTATGGGTGTGCGGTGAAGGCCGAACTGCTGTTCTACCAGCGCATCGACTATAACGATGGTGCGATCGTGGAAATGGTGCTGTGGCGCGTTCCGTCGCCGGTTTCACGTTCAACTCACGGTCTGAAATATTCTCTTTTTTACGGGCGCACCGGTGTCCGGGAGATTGGCTACGACAACGAACGCGGCAAAGGCGATCACCGGCATTTTCAGGGCGCCGAGGCAGCCTATGCGTTTAGTACGGTTGAGCAGTTAATGGCCGATTTCTGGTCCGATGTGCGGGCAGTGCGAGGTGGCAAATGAGCGATGTGAAAATCACTGTCGGCGGCGCGATGGAGGACGAAGCGTCGCGCCGGTTCGTTGACGCCTGGCACCGTGCCGAGCGCGGAGAGACGTTCCATGAGCGGCATCTGGCGTTCGAGAGCTGGGACGCCCTCACCCGCGTCCTGACCGGCAAGCGAATGGAGCTGCTACGATATGTTCGCCGCCACAACGTCACCAGCGTCCGCGCCCTGGCGAAGGCGCTCGGACGCGATTACAGCAACGTCCATGCGGATGTCCAGGCCCTGACGGCCGCCGGGCTTCTCGACGCTGCCGACGGCCGCGTGCGCGCCGATTATGATGCGATTGAGACGAAGATTGCGATTTGATGTCCAGTCGGCGGCTAGAACTCCCTTCCGTGCCTCCTGCGCGAAAGAGATACGGCATGGCAAAAAAGCGGCACGACCGCCCGCGGCACCCGTCACGAGCGCGGTGTCGGCGCCGAGCATTCCGTTCATCTTCTGCTCCCCTCTCCTTGTCCGCTGTTGCCTGCGAACCCACCCCCTCACGTCTGGGGCCGGAACGGCTTGCCGAGCGCTGCCGGCGCGTTGAGGCGGATGCGCCTCACGTCGCGCGAGATGAGCGCCAACACGACGATCGTCGCGAGATAGGGCAAGGTGGCGAGGAGGTCGGGAGGGAAGGCGAACCCCGCCCCCTGGATGTTGAGCTGCAGAATGCTGACGCCGCCGAAGATATAGGCGCCGAGCAGCACGCGGAGCGGTTTCCACGTCGCGAAGACGACGAGGGCGAGCGCGATCCAGCCGCGGCCGGCGCTCATGTTCTCGGTCCACATCGGCGTGTAGGCGAGCGAGAGGTAGGCGCCGGCGAGCCCGCTCATGGCCCCCCCGAACATCACCGCGCAATAGCGGATGCGGATGACCGGATAGCCGAGCGCATGCGCGGCATCCGGCGATTCGCCGGCCGCGCGCAGCACGAGCCCGAAGCGGCTCCTCGAGAGGAAGCGATGGACCGCGACGAGAAGAATAACGGAGGCATAGACGAGGACATCCTGGTCGAAGAGCACGGGACCGAGGAGCGGGACTTGCGCGAAGCCGGGGATGGCGAGTGGTGTCAGGCCGCCAAGGGTCGCATCGACGTAGCCGCGGCCGAGGAAGGCGCTCAAGCCCGTGCCGAAGATGCTGAGGGCGAGACCGGTCGCGACCTGGTTGGCCTGGAGCGTCAACGTGAGCACGCCGAACAAAAGCGCCATCGCCACGCCTGCCAGGAGTGCCGCGGCGATGCCGAGCGCCAGATCGCCGCTCGCCGCCGCGGCGATGAAGCCGGCCACGGCTCCCATCAGCATCATGCCCTCGATGCCGAGGTTGAGCACGCCGGACTTCTCGCTCACCAGCTCGCCAAGCGCTGCGAGCACGAGCGGCGTGCCGGCCCGGAGCGTCGCCGCAAGCACGGCGGCCGAGAGATCGAGCTCGCTCATGGCAAGCGGGCCGCGGCGGCGCCGGGGCCGAAGCTCAAGCGGTAACGCACGAAGATATCGCAGCCGAGCAGGAAGAAGAGCAGCATGCCCTGAAACACGCCCGCCACCGCGAGCGGCAGGCCGAGCGACACTTGCACCGACTCCCCACCCAAATAGACGAGCGCCATGAGCAGGCTCGCGACGAGGATGCCGAGCGGGTGGAGCCGCCCGAGGAAGGCGACGATGATCGCGGCGAAGCCGTAGCCGGGCGAGATGTGCGGCAGGAGCTGGCCGATCGGTCCCGCCACCTCGTCGACACCGGCGATGCCGGCGAAGGCGCCCCCGAGGAGCAGGCTGAGCCAGACGAGGTGCGCCTCCTTGAATCCGGCGTAGGCCGCAGCCGCCGGTGCCAGGCCCACCACTTTGATCTGGAAGCCGATGAAGCTCCGCTCGAGCAGCACCCACACGGCGGGGAGGACCGCGAGCGGCAGCGCGCAGGAGAGATTGACGCGCGTACCCGCGAAGAGGATGGGAAAGAGCGCCGCGTCCTCGAACTGGCGCGACTGCGGGAAGTTGAAGCCCGCCGGATCGCGCCAAGGCCCATGCACGAGGTAGCTCAGCACGAGAAGGGCCACGTAGCTCAGCATCAGGCTGGTGAGGATCTCGCTCGTGTTGAAGCGGGTCCTCAAGAAGGCCGGGATCGCCGCCCAGGCCATGCCGCCAAAGGCACCCGCGAGGATCATGGCGGGGAGGAGCCAGATGCCGTTGCCGTGGGGGAAGACGAGGGCCAGGCCGCCGCCGGCAATC
>DATEQI010000312.1:0-15425 GCA_035272805.1 Alphaproteobacteria bacterium
ACGTCGTCGTGACCGACGGCTTCACCGGGAACATTGCGCTCAAGACCGCCGAAGGCACGGCGCATCTCTTGCGCGAGTTCGTGCGCCAGGCCTTCAAGAGCTCGCTGCTTGCCAAGCTCGGCTTCGTGCTGGCGCGCCGCGCGCTCAAGAAGATGCATGTGCGCACGGATCCGCGCCGCTACAACGGCGCCATGTTCCTCGGCTTGAACGGCATCGCGGTCAAGAGCCACGGGAGCACGGACGCGCTCGGCTTCGCCAACGCCATCGATGTCGCGATCGATCTCGCCGCGGGCGGCTTCAACGACCGCATCAAGGAGGAGTTCGGCCGCTTGAGCGCCAACCACGACCAGAAGCCGCAAGTGGCGGCCGGATGATGCTCTTCCATTCGAGGGTCGTCGGCTGCGGGGCGCATCTGCCGGAACGCATCGTCAGCAACGACGAGCTCGCACGGCGCGTCGATACGACCGACGCGTGGATCGTCGAGCGCACGGGAATCCGCCAGCGGCACATCGCGGCCGAAGGCGAGCGCACGTCCGATCTGGCGCTCGGCGCCGCGCGCCGCGCGCTCGAGAATGGCGCCGTCTCGCCCTCCGAGGTCGATCTCATCGTGCTGGCGACGACGACGCCCGATGACACCTTTCCCGCGACCGCGACCAAGGTCCAGGCGGCGTTGGGGATGGACCGTGGCGCCGCCTTCGACCTCCAGGCCGTCTGCTCCGGCTTCGTCTATGCCCTTGCGGTCGCCGACAATGCGCTGCGCCTGAACCAGGCCAAGACCGCGCTCGTGATCGGTGCCGAGACCTTCTCGCGGCTGCTCGATTGGCAGGATCGCAACACCTGCGTGCTGTTCGGCGACGGGGCGGGTGCGGTCGTGCTGCGCGCCTTCCCGGGCGCGCCCGATCCCAAGGAGCGCGGCGTGCTCTCGACCCACCTCCACTCGGACGGCAGGCTCTACGATCTCCTCTATGTCGACGGGGGGCCGTCCTCGAGCCAGACGGTCGGGCACGTGCGCATGCGCGGGCGCGAGATGTATCGCCACGCGGTGGTCAAGCTCGCGGAGGTGGTCGAGGAGGCGCTCACCGCCAACGGTCTCAAGATCTCCGACATCGATTGGTTCGTGCCGCACCAGGCCAATCAGCGCATTATCGACGGCACGGCGAGGAAGCTCGGCCTCGCGGACGACAAGGTGATCAAGACCGTCGACCGCCACGCCAACACCTCCGCCGCCTCGGTCCCCCTTGCGCTTGCGCAAGGGATCGAGGACGGCCGCATCAAGGCGGGCCAGCTCTTGCTCATCGAGGCCATCGGCGGCGGACTCACCTGGGCCGCGAGCCTCATTCGGTGGTAGCGTTGCCGCGCCAATACCGGGCACCTCGACAAGATTGGCGCGTCAACCGGCGCGCTCGAGCCATCGAAGTACGTGAATTTCGCTCGGTATCCCTTTAAAATTGACCGCTTTCGGCGTCCGGGGTACCGTTAATCGGCGAGTTTAAGGGGGCATCATGACGGGCAAGACGATTACCCGGGCCGATCTCAGCGAGGCGGTCTATCAAGAGGTCGGCCTGTCGCGCAACGAATCGGCGGATCTGGTCGAGTCGGTGCTCAGCGAGATCGCCGATGCGCTGACCAAGGGCGAGACCGTCAAGGTCTCCTCCTTCGGCAGTTTCTCGGTGCGGCAAAAGGGCCAGCGCGTCGGCCGCAATCCCAAGACCGGCGAGGAGGTCCCCATCCTGCCGCGCCGCGTGCTTGTCTTCCGCGCCTCGCACGTGCTCAAGAACCGCATCAACGCGGCCTCGCGGGGGAGCGCCCCGCGGGCGCCCTGACGATGTCGGACCTGCCGGGCCCCTGGCCTTCCGAGCCGCGACCGCCGCGGAGCGGCAAATCGACGGCGGCCTTTCGCACCATCAGCGAGGTCTCGGAAGAGCTCGACGTGCCCCAGCACGTGCTGCGCTTCTGGGAAACCAAGTTTGCCCAGGTCAAGCCGATGAAGCGCGCCGGCGGGCGGCGCTATTATCGACCCGAGGACGTAGCGCTGTTGCGCAACATCCGCGACCTGCTTTATCGCGACGGCTTCACCATCAGGGGCGCGCAGAAGCACCTGCGCGAGGGTGGGGCGAGGGGTGTCGCCGCGGCCGCCGTCCAGGCGGGACGGGATGGCGCGCTGGCCTCCGAGTATGGCCACGCGCGTGCGCTCGCCAGGGGGACCGTGTCAAGGGGCGAGGCAGAGACGACGGCCTCCGCAGCGCGGCCCGAGCCGCTCAAGCCGCTCATGCCGGCGGCGCCGCCCCCTGCGGTTGCCGCAAGCGCGCCCGTAGATCGCGCGGCCCTCAAGGCCGTGCTCGAGGAGCTCGAGACGCTGAGGCAGCTGGTGCGCGCGCGGCTCGGGTAGCCCGCCGGGCGAGACCGTTGCGCGACGAGGGGACGAGCCGCTAGAGTGAGCCTCAGCGGCAAGCGATGCCGCAAAGTGCCAGGGTCGGGCGGTGGCGCAGCCTGGTAGCGCACCAGACTGGGGGTCTGGGGGTCGCTGGTTCGAATCCAGTCCGCCCGACCAATCACATCTGCCGGTTTGCGAAAAACCCCTTTCGGCCGACATCGCCGACGAGATTTCAGCGGAGGGGAGAATGGATCTCGTATCGCGCGCGAAGAATATGCTGCTCTCGCCGAAGAGCGAGTGGCCGGTCGCGGCCGCCGAGAGCACGGACATCAAAGGCCTCTATACCGGCTACATCATGGTGCTGGCGGCCATTCCGCCGCTCTGCGGGTGGCTCGGCTTTGCACTGCTCTTCCACCGCATCGGCATCGGCCCGGGATTGGGCTTGCTGGCGGCTCTGGTCCGCTACGTGCTGGCGCTCGCCGGGGTTTACGTCCTCGCGATCATCGCGAGCAAGCTCGCGCCCACCTTCGGCGGCCGGGACGACATGAACCAAGGGCTCAAGCTGATCGCCTATTCGGCCACCGCGGCCTGGGTAAGCGGCGTCTTACTCCTCCTGCCGATCCTCGCCATGCTGAGCCTGCTGCTGTCGCTCTATTCGCTCTATCTTCTCTACCTCGGCGTCACGCCGACGATGGGCGTGCCCGCCGAGCGCGCAGTGCCCTATACGGTGGCGATGATCGTCGCTTCCGTGATCGTCTTCGCCCTCGTCGCCTACCTTGCAGGTGTGCTGATCGTCGGCGGCATGTTGGCGTTGTGAGCGCCTTGTCCTGAGTGCCGCACCTCGCTACCTGCACGTCGCCTCGGCCTCTTTGACCGCGCTCAACCCCGTGGAGAGATCGGGCGGCAGGGTCGAGGGATCGATCGGCTTGCCTTTGGCGAGCGCATCGGCCACCGCCCTCATCGCGGCGATGGCCGCGGAGCGCTCGGCATGCGCCACCTTGTCGGCAGCGCAGGCGCAGAGCCTCTCCGCCTCGGGGTCTTGCTCGCCTGCCTTGCACAAGGCGACGAAGTCATCGGCGAAGGCCGGTGCCGCCAGGCCGAGCAGGACTGCGGCAGCACCCCAGCCGCGCATCCGTCGCATCATCGACCCTCCCTTTCGAGGGGCGACGATGCCGCTCGCGGCCGCCGCCACATCGACGCGCGCCCAGAGGCCAGCTTAGGGGACGCGGGCGCAAGGTGCTGCAATCGATTGCCGCCCGAGCGTCGTCAGCGGCGGAGCGCCCACTCGCCGCACCAATCGGCCGAGTTCGTCTTCGGCCATTCGCCTAATGCGTTCTGCGTGCCCGGACTGGGGGCCCAGCGTCTGCACTGCCCGATCGTCGCCTTCTCGTGCTCGCTGACCATCACCACCCGCGTGGGGTCGGCAGGGTCGCGCGCCTGCAGCGGAAGCCAAAACCGGCAATATCGGCAACTGGAGTCCACAGCCCCTCCCGCTTCGCCCACATCCCGCTACAGCCAAGCACCCGAGCATCCCAGCCCGTCGCGACCCGCGACGCTGTCGGGCCCGTCGCGACCTCGCAAATTCTTACGACCTTTCACGGGGGATGGATATATGAAAAGCACGACACGAGGCCGTCTGCATTTTGGCGGGGCGATCCTTGCCGCAGGACGGGTGAGCGGAATTCGAGGTGCCGGGTGCCTCGGCAGAGCAAGCATCGGACGGGGTGGTGCCGAGCTGCGCTTTTGCAAATTTCGTTGCAAACTGCATTTGCAGAACGGCAAACCGGCGGATATCGGCGGCCGTGCAGTTTCAGGCCTTCGGCGAGGTGCCGTGCTGCCGCTCATGGCCTCGGGACTGGATTGATCGGGGGCGATTTAAAGTCAACGTTATCAATAGCTTCCAAGTCGAAGCCGAGGCCCGGTTCCGGTGCCTCCGGCGAACCTGCCGCTCGGGGGCTTCTGTGCCTAGGGCCCACGCGCGGGCGCTCGACGGTCCGAAGGCTGCATGGCAATGGCTGCGCCGAGCGCGCCGGCGGGCTGCGGGAAGATGAGGCTGGGTGCGCAAATGCCCAGGAGAGCGGGATTGTCGCCGCCAGCCAGTCTGTCTCCAAGCGAGCGATCCGGCTCGTCGAGGCAGCGACACGCTCGAGTCCGTTGCGCTTCACGACGGCGCGCGGCGCGGCGGGGTTTGCAATTGCACCGGCGGGGAGCGGGGTTGAATATCGGTCTTGACAACGGTCTACACTCTGCGCAAGAGGGAACTTCATTTGGAGAATCTCGGTTGGGTTTTCTTGGATGGTCTCCGAAAAGTCCGAAAAATTTATCGAAAAATTTGTCGATTGCCGTTCGGGTAAGGAGTGATCGTTGACTCTCAGGCGCCTCTTCGCCCGCGCCGATCGCGCTGCCGCGCGTCGCAACCATCCGCGCGCCAAGGCCAATGGCGGCGTCATCGCTCGGCTGTTATTCCAGCGCACCGGCCAGGTGGCGGTGGAATTCGCGATGGTGGGGACGGCCTTCTTTTTGTTGACGTTGATGATCATCGAAATCGGGCTCGATTTGATCACCTTGGAGCTCATGGACGACGCGGTCCACGACGCCGCCCGCCTGATGCGCATCGGCACGATTACCGGGAGCTCCTATTCCGCGGCGCTGACCACCGACGTCTGCAACGTTGTCATCACCATACCTTCCTGCAGCACCACTATTCAAATCTACGTCGCGGCGGCGGGGTCCGGGTCGACGCCGGGCAACGGCTTCTTGGGTCTTTCTTACGCCACGGTATCGGGCGGCGTCATGACCTCGACCAAGGCCACCTTGGCCGCCAACTACGACGTTATCTTGGAGATCGGCTACAACCGTCCCTGGGCGGTTGAGTGGCTTTCGGACGTGACCGGTGCCACCTCGACTTTTCTGACGTCGACATTCGTCTTCCAAACGGAGCCTTACTGATGCTGCGCCTGCTCGGCTCTCTCATGCGCCATAACCGCGGGACCGCCGCCATCGAATTCGCGCTGGTGGCACCGATCATGGTGCTCATCATGATCGGGATGTACGAGGGTGCCCAAATCGAACGGGCGGACATGATGCTCAGCAATGCCGCTGCCGCGATCGCCGATTTGGTAGGCCAGCAGGTCAACGGCGTCACCGGCGGGACCAGCGGGTCCCTCGGCAATTTCTGCTATGCCGCAAAGAAAATGATGACGGTATTCCCGACCACGGGGGTAGCACTCGGCACTAACGGCGCATTTTCGGTCGCGATCGTCAGCGTCACCAACTATACGGTCGGCGGCGTCAAGGTCGATTGGGAAAGCGATGGTTCCTGTACAGTCACCGCAACCGCGCTCGGTGCCGCAGCCAAAACCATCGTGACATCGCCCACCAGCCTGATACCGACTGCCGGCAGCCCCTACGGCGACAGCGTGATCCTCGTCCACGCGACCTACGTCTACTACTCTGTCATCCAATACATCCTGCCGGGCCTCTTCACCTTGACCCAGGATGCCTTTGCCCGCCCGCGCGGCGATGCGCCGATCTCCTGCCCCTCTCCTTGTACGTGAGGAACCTCCCATGTCGCTTCTCCCGAAGCCGGAATTCCTGTCGATACTTCTCCGCTTGCTTGGCGACAAGCGCGGAGTCGTGGGCATCATCTTCGGCCTGATGCTGATCCCCTCCATGATGTTCCTGGGCGTGGTCGTCGATTATGCGCGCAGCGTTCAATACAAGACCGACCTGCAAAACGTCGTCGACGAAGCCGCGATCGCCGGGGCGTCGGCCTTCCTCGGCCCGAGCCAGGCGGCCAACGCGGTGACGGTCGCCACCAATTACTTCAATCAAGCCGCCACTCACCTGCCGCCGAGCCTCTCGCTCAGTTCCCCGACGGTCACTTCCAACGTCAGCGGCACGATCAATCCCGCCCTCGGATCGGCCAATGCCTACACCGTCACCGTCAGTGCCAGCGGCAACATCGCGACGACCTTTCTCTCGTTCGTCTACAGCACGCTCAACATCCAGGCGACGGGCACCGCCGGCAATCCCGTGATCACGCCCCAGCTCGTCTTCAGCAACGTCGGCTCCCAGGCCTGCGACGGCAATACCGTCTATCTTTATCAGGTGCCGAAGAACGGCTCCGGCAGCGGCTATAACTTTGACACCGTTCCGAGCTTCTCGGTGGCGAACGGCGGCGTGCAGGGCAATTATTACTGGATCGGCTCGAGCTATGCGGCGGGCAATCCGAACGGGTTCGGCAAAGCGCCCACCGGACAGACCCTGCCGACGTTCAACGTCAATCAGCCGCTCGGCGTGATGCTGCAAAACGACACCAACGGCAACACCAGCAATCCCTCTTGCGGCGCCGCGGTCACCGGAGCGAATTCCTACGGTGCCCCCAACGGCTCATCGCAGGCCTTCTATTCGTCCCTCCTCGGGGCCGGCGACTCGCCGAGCGATAACACCAACTATTCCTACACCGCCAAGATCACGACCTCGGCTGCCGGGCATGGTGGCTGCAGCGCCACGATTACCGCGGCGCAGGTCACGCTGCCGGCCAGCATCCTTAATCCGGGCGGCATCGTGATCAACGAGCCCATCGCCTCGTCGCCCTATAACGTGCTGGCGACCTATCTCGGGATCAACGATCCCGGTTCGGGCTTTTCCAACTGTACCTCGTCGGTATCCGGATGCGTGACGACCTATACCTGCCAAACCCAATATTACACGGCCGCGGACTCGGCCACGCCCAACTGCTCGCTCTATGTCGCAACCGGCGTGACGTCGAGCTACATCAGCGGCCTGACGAGCAGCTCGACCGCCCCCGCCGCCGCCGTGCCCCATTGCGCATCGGTGACGAGTGCGGGCTATCAGTTTGCCGCCCCCACCTGTGCGCAGCTTTCGGCCTTGGCGAGCGGCAGCGGCGGGAGTGCGATAGCACCCGCCGCGGTGTTCTGGTGGGACGACGCCGGCGGCGTCGGGCCCGGCGAGAAGTTTTATGGGCCGGCCAGCCATTGTACCGGGATCGCGGCGAATGCCGCCGGCTACGGTGAGGACTGCCAATACAAGAACAATTTCTTCGCGATGCAATGCAACGTCCAGGGCGGCAGCGGCTCCGGCCTGACCGAGGTCGTGCTGACCCAGTAGCGCTTGTCCTCATCGGCTTGCGTGATCGTCCGCTCGAGCCGCTTGCGATCTGACGCGCGGCCCTTTTGCCGCGACGAAAGGCTCGGCAACGCTCTCGCCGAGGACGGGATCAGCCGAGCCGGGCGAGGATGTAGCACATCAACGCGGCCGTAATGAGAGGTGCTGAGGCGGCCAGAAGGTAGGGGTCGTGCGGCACCTGCAAGATGTGGAGCGCGAACAGCGCGATGATCGCTATGGGGGCCACCCATGCAAGCGTGATCGTCAGCCGCTCGGCGAAACCGGGCGCCTCAGCCCGCGTCGTTTCCGCCAGCACGACCGAAGCGACGCTCACGATCGACATGTCGTAAACGTGGAGGTGCGGGCACGCCAGCGCCGTTGCCGCCAGAAGCACGGCGGCCTGCGCGCTGCGCTCGCGCATGCGCCTGAAGGCCCAGAGAACGGCCGCGGCGGCCGCGAGCACCGCGAGCGCCTGCAGGAGATAGGCAAAACTCGTGGGCGCGCCGACCAGTCGGGCCGCCTCGGACACCGTCGGCGCCTTCAGTATCAAGGGGCTGGTATCGTGCTCGGAGAAGCTGAGCTCGAAGGGCAGCATCACCGCAAAATAGCTGCGCCAGGCCTCGATGCCGAATGCCGCGACGCTGGCCGCCGCCGCGGCAAGGGCCGTGAGTGCTGCGGCGACGAAGGGCTTCCAGAGGCGCGCCGCCACCAGGGCCAGCGGCAACATGATGCCAAGTTGCGGCTTGAAGGCGAGGAGACCGAACAGCGCTCCGGCGACGAGGGGGCGGCGCTCGACAAGCGCCAAGCCGCCCACCAGGAGCGCCGCGGTCACGAAGCCGGTCTGCCCCAGGATGATGTTGGCGCAGCTCGACGGCGCCAAAGCGAGCATGAGGACGCGTCTGTCGTCGCCGAAGAAGCACCTGACGCTCGCGGCGAACAAGGCCAGCGTGACGATGCTCCACGCCAGGTAGGAGAGAAAAGACGGGAGCAAGGCAACGGGCGCCACCAGAAAGAGCGCAATCGGCGGATAGGGCCAGAAAGGCACGCCGGAGTTCTCGCCGAAGAGCGCGTGGTAAAGCGCGGCAAAGCGAGGAGGGTCGTAGATGTCGCCGAGCTTCCCCTGCCACAGCAAATCCGAGACGGTCCAGGAAATCGCGAAGTCATTCCTGACCGCATAATGCACGCCGTCGAAATAGGCGACGATGAAGGCGATACCCGCGATCGCGGCCGACAAGACTACATAGTCGAACCAGCTGGCCCGCTGCGCTCGGAGGGACATTTTCGGGATGCATGCCTCGCTGGGGCCGCCTCAGGCGACAGCGCGCACCGGCCTATGCGCAGCGCCTCAACGAGAAGACGGCAATTCTTGCGGCTCTTGCGGCACGAGCGCCTTGGCCCCCGTCACTCCATGCGCGCGCGCACGGCCTGGAAGAATTTGAGGTTGGCCTCCGTGTCCGCCTCGCTCAGATCGACCCGGCTGATCTGCGCCGCCTGTTGGGCATTGCCCTCCAGGCCGTAGATGAGTGCCAGATTCTGCCGGATTCTTCCGCTCGCAGTGGGCGAGACCGCGATTGGCTGCAAGATCGAAACGGCCTGTGCGTAATCGCCGCTCAGCGCAAGGGAAAGCGCCAAGTCGTTGCGCGCCGCCACGCTGCGCGGCTCGGCGTTGAGCACCGTGCGATAGCTCTCCTGCGCCTCCTGGTGGCGATTGAGAATATCGAGGGCTATGCCGCGGCCGAGCAGCGCCTTGGTATCGTTCGGTGCCAGCATACGGGCGGCATCGAAATGGGCCAACGCCGTTTCCGCCTGATGCATGCTGAGCTGCGCCCGACCGAGCCCGACCTCGGCGCCGGCACGGGCGGGCGACTTCAGGCTGACCTTGCCGTAGATCCCGATGGCATCGTCGATCGCGCCGAGATCGAGCATCGTATCGCCGAGCTCGACGACCAAGGCTTCGTCCTGCGGGCGGGTTGCGATCACGGTGCGGTAGAGGTTGATGGCGGACACGTAATCCCCGGCCCCGCGGGCGGCGCGCGCGAGCCGCAGCTCCTTGCTCGTCACTCCGATATCACGCGATGACAGGGTAGAGGATTGCTGCCGCGTCGCCTCAGCAGCCCCTGGGTCGGCCCCGGTGTCGAAAATCGACGACAGCGTGCTGCACCCCGACATTGCCAACGGCATCAAGACGGCAAGACCGCTGAGACGTAGCCCCCGCTTCATGGCCAATGCCCCCGCCCTGGTTTGATCCTGGCATTGCTCTCGGGATGGCCACAATGGCGCATCGCACCATCTCCCATCCCGGAACCCTAAGCCCCCGCGCGAACCCCGCGCGGCTCGCATCGAGAATCGCACAATCGGGGCCGCTCGCCCTTGTCCGCTCGGCCCTCGCTTGCACAAAGCGATGCATGATGCCATTTTTTATGTTAAGATTCAATTGTAAAGGCGACTCGGGAGAGGGGCAACGGCGCTCGCGGGGCGTCCACCGGGTCGAAGCGTCTCTCGCGGGGGGCGGCCGAGCGCGAATTTGGCTTTATTTTGGGGATGATAGCATTGCCCATCATCGCGGCGCTCACGCCGGCCGATCGCCGCTTTGGCAGCGCGTGCCAGCGGTCATGGGGATTCCTGAGCGAGGGGCTCGCATTGCGACTCGGCGGACCAGGGAGGTGCCGCGCCATCAAATACGGGAATTTTCATTGTCTTTTGTGCTAAGCCCATGTATTGGCTAAATTTGGGTAAGCGAACGCAATAGCTAGTGTTTTAGATTTCTTTGAGACTTTTCTAAACTAGCTTGGGAGCAGATCATGCTGGAGTTGGCTCGGACACTCGCATCCTTACTGGCGCTCAAATCGAATCGCGGCGTCACCGCCATCGAGTACGGTTTGATCGCGGCACTGATCGCAGTTGCAATCATCGTGGCCGTGACCTTGGTCGGCACCAACCTGCAGCTGACCTTCAACATGATCGCCGGCCACCTCGGCAGTTCGCCTCACTGAGGAAAGTGCCGTCGCGCCGGATGGCGGCGCGGCAGAGGAGGCGGATGCGCGGGCACGCTTGGTGAGCGTCATAACGGTCATCGTGCTGCTGGCCAGGATCACCATCCTGGGGGCCGCGGCATGGGCGGCCGTGGTCGATGTGCGGGAGCGCATCGTGCCCTACACGACGATGGCCCTGGTGGCGGCGAGCGGGGTGCTCATTCGGCTGCTGACGCCCCATGACCCGGTGTGGCCGAGCGTGGTTGGCGCGCTCGTGGTATTCGTTGTTCTTTCGCTGCTTGCAGGGGCGGGAGTGTTTGGGGGCGGGGATGCCAAGCTGATCGCGGCCGCGACGCTCGGAGAGGCGATCCGGGACACCATTCCGCTCCTTCTCGAGATCGCCTTGGCGGGTGGCGTGCTCGCCGGCATCTACCTGATCGGCGCGCGGCTCTTCCGCAGGGCAGCGGCGGCATCGGCCGCGGCGAGCAGTGCAAGCGGCGGGCGTGGCGGTGGAGCGCTCGGCCGCGCGCTTGAGGCCGAGGCGGCAAGAATGGGGGCGCGGGAACCGATGCCCTATGCGGTGGCGATATTCGCCGCCTTGTTGTGGCGTACAACGCCTGAGGTGTTGCGATGCTTCTCCAGCGTCTCCTGCTCGCCATAGGCGGCATAGCGCTTCTGGCCGGAATCGTGCTCGCGGTGATCTGGCTGCGCAGCGGGGGTCCCTCGGCACCGACGCCGGAGCAGCCCAAGACGGCCCAGGCGGGCGTCCTCGTCGCGGCGCGTCCCCTTGCGGCGAGAACGCTTCTGCGTGCCGACGACATCAGATGGCAGGACATGGCGCTCGATAAGGCGCCGCAGGGGAGCCTCGCCCGCGGCCAGGCCAACGAGGCCGATTTCGTGGGCGCAGCGGTGAGCCGCAGCTACGATACCGGCGAGCCCTTGACCCTCGGCACGCTCATCAAGCCGACCGATCCCGGCTTCCTGCCGGCCGTGCTCGGTCCCGGAATGCGCGCGGTCTCGATCGCGGTCGGCGGCGCCGCCGAGGGCGGTGCCGGCCTCGTCGCCCCCGGCGATCATGTCGATCTCTTGCTGACGCAAAGCTTCACCGAGGCGAGCCTCGCGCGGGGGAGCCGCTCCGTCGCCGAGACGGTGCTGCAGAATTTGCGCGTGATCGCCATCGACCAGACAGTCGGCGACATCGCGAAAACGAAGAACCAGGAGGCGAAGGGCGGGGCCTCGGATCCTCACGTGTCCAAAACGGTGACCCTCGAGGTGACGCCGCGCCAGGCCGAGGAGTTGATGGTGGCCGTGCAGCTCGGCAAGGTGGAGCTCAGCCTGCGCAGCCTCGACTCGGGCGTGCAGGCAACGCCGCCGGCGACCGCGGGGGCGACGCAGCCGGCCGCGGCGGAGGCGGGCACGGGCTTGCCGCCGACCTGGGCGTACGAGGTGTCGCCCGCACTCAAGGCGTTCGGGCAGGAGAGCGCGAAGCAGAACGCGCCCGCGGCCACGGGTGGCGGGGAAGGGCCCAAAGCGGCGCATGTCGTCGAGATCATGCGCGGCACCAAGAGCGAGTTGCGCTGCTTCGACGCGCACAACGTCACGATTCCGAATTGCGGCCTGCCCGAGGCCGCCCAGGCCGAGGCTCAGGCGGCCCCGGCCGCCGCCGCTCCGGCGCCGGCGCCGGCTCCGGCACCCGCCGCCGCTCCGGCCGCGGCCACGCGCGGCCAGGCGCCCAAGCGATGAGGCCGTGATGGGTGCGACACGCAGTTGGCGACGGTTCGCCCCGATTATCCTCCTCATCGCGGTTGCGATCGCAGGGGGGCAACCGCGCTGCGCGTTCGCCGCGGCGCAGGGGGTGGAAGACCGCCCCGGGGTCACGGTCGAGGTGGGCAAGGCGCTCCTCATGCGCGTTCCGCAGATGACCAAGACCGTGCTGATCGCCGATCCCGAGGTTGCCGACGTCCAGGTGTCCAGCCCGACGAGCCTGATGCTGCTCGGCAAGAAGCCGGGCGTCACTACGCTCTACGTCATGACGGACAGCGGGGGTGCGGCAAGCTACCCGATCACGGTGCTGCGCCAGACCGCACCCATCCTGGCGGCAATGCTCAAGGAGGTGCCGGCGGCGAAGATCGAGCTCGCGAGCACGCCCGACGGGATCGTCGTCTCGGGAACCGTGCCCTCGCCGCGCGAGGCGAACAAGCTCAAGACCGTGGCGCAGCAGTACCTCGGCGAGAAGGACAACGTCATCTTCAATGTCTCGGTGACAAGTGCGGTCCAGGTCAATCTGCGCGTCCGCGTGGCCGAGGTGTCGCGCTCGGTCGCCAAGAATTTCAGCTTCAATTGGGATGCGCTCTACAACAACGGCAAGATCGCCGTGGGACTCCTCACCGGCCGCTCGTTCACGGGCACCGGTACCGCCGGGTTCGGCCAGTTCACCGCCAACGCCGCGGGGCAATACTCCCTCGGCTCGGGGTACAAAAGCCCGGGCGGCTCGCTCAACGTCCAGGGTCTCATCGACGCCCTCGTCTCCGAAGGCCTGATCACGGTTCTCGCGGAGCCGAACCTCACCGCGATCTCGGGCGAGACGGCGGATTTCCTGGCGGGCGGGGAGTTTCCCATTCCGGTTCCCCAAGCCGGTACCGGCGGTGCTACAACGATCACGATCGATTACAAGACCTTCGGCGTCGGCCTCGATTTCACCCCGACGGTGCTCGACGAGAACCGCATGAGCATCAAGGTGAAGGCGGAAGTGAGCGAGCTCACCACGACCGGCGCCATCACCATCGACGGCTTCACCGTTCCCGCCCTCGATGTGCGGCGCGCCCAGACCACCGTCGAGCTCGGCAGCGGCGAGAGCTTCGCCATCGCCGGCCTCTTCCAGAACAACGTCACCAGCCAGATCAACAGCTTTCCGTGGCTCGGCGACGTGCCGGTCCTGGGCGCGCTGTTCCGCTCGACGAGCTTCCAGCGCAACGAGAGCGAGCTCGTCATCATCGTAACCCCTTACGTGGTCCACCCGGTGGCTCAGAGCACGCAGATCCGCTCGCCGACCGACGGGCTGACCTTCTCGAGCGATCTCGAGCAGCTCCTGCTCGGACGCACCACCACGGGAAACGGCGGCAGGCCCGAGACGATGCCGGCCGCGCCGCCGCAGTTGCACGGTACCGCCGGTTTCATGCTGGAGTGATCGAAATGCGCGGATGCAGACGGAAAGCGGATTGGAAGAGGCTCTTGGGCGGCATGGCCGTGCTTCTCGGCCTGGCAGGCTGCGTCGAGAACCTCGAAACCACCCCGGTGGCCTCGGGCGAATGTCCGACCTGGGGCAACTACCGGCCGCTCATTTACGGCAACGAGCCCTCGGCCTATATCGGCTGCGACCAGAACGTCAATTTGTTGAACATGGTCGACCGGACGGCGGATACCGTCTCCGGCCGGCCTCTCGGACCCGCGGATGGCGAGCTCCAGATCTTGGCCGTCAAGAACTATGAGCTGGACAAGGTGACCCCCTTGATCGGAACTTCGTCGACAGGTAGCCTCTCCCAATAATGGTTACGACCGTCCGCACGTCCGATCGGGGCGCGGCAACGGAGATTCCTCCGAGTGCCGTAGCCTTCGTGCTCGACCGCGATTCCGAGGGAGTGATGCGGCGCTGCTTCGCGGACCTCGGCATCGCCGACGCGCAGGTCTCGCGCGGGGGCATCGATGCGGCCATCGAGGACATCGGGCGGCGGGGCTCGCCGCAACTGCTCGTAGTGGACGTGAGCGGGGTCGACGATCCGATCATGATGATCAGCCGACTGGCGGAGGTGTGCGATCCCCGCACGGAAGTGGTCGTGGTGGGCGAACGCAACGACATCGTGCTTTACCGCGAGCTCAAGGATTCGGGCGTCGCCGAGTATTTCTTCAAACCGCTCGTGTCGAGCGTGCTGGTGCGCAGCCTAGGCGACGCGGCGAGCGGCGAGGTGGACCGCCGCTCCGCGCGGACGGGCAAGCTCATCCTCGTGCTCGGCGTCCATGGCGGCGTCGGCACCACCACGGTCGCGGTGCAGACGGCCTGGCATCTCGCCGAGGCGCGGGAGAGGCGCGTTCTGCTGCTCGACTTGAACCTGCAAACCGGCGATGCGGCGCTCCAGCTCGACACGGCGCCGAGTCACGCGCTCAGGGAAGCCTTCGAGCATCCGGAGCGCATCGATGACCTGTTTCTCGAGCGAGGCGTGGCCAAGGTGACGCCTCGGCTCGGCCTGCTTGCAGCACTCGAGCCGCTTACCGAGCATATCATGCCGGCCGAGGAGGCCGCATTGCAGCTCCTCGCCGAGCTGCTGCGCCGGTACCGTTATGTGATCGTCGATTTTCCGTGGCTGGCGGCCCTCGAATTCCCGAAAGTGCTGCACTCGCCGAGCACGATTCTCCTGGTGAGCACCGCGAGCCTTGTCTCGGCCCGGGAAGTGGCGCGTTGGCGCGAGACGATCGGCGCCAACACGCCGGAGCGCTCGACCTTGCACATCCTCAACAAAAAAGGCGCCGACGGCGGCCTGCCGGACGCCGAGCTCAAGCGCGCGTTCGCCGCACCCCCCGACATCGTCATCCCTTATGACCGCGAGGTGGCAAGAGCGTCCATTCTGGGCGCCGCGGCGGTCGGCAAGTGTGCCGCCGTCCGGCGCGGCATGGCGGCGATCTCGCGCGACCTCGCGGGCGCGCTGCCCGAGGAGGCGCGCCCGATCTGGAGGAGGATCTTTCGCTGATGGGCTTGAGGATTTCACGAAACGGTCAAGGAGCGTCGCCTGCTTTGACGGTGGCGGAGAGCGCGCCAAGCGAGAATTTGCCCGCGCCGCGTGTCATGCGTCCGAGCGGTTCCGTGACGACCGACGTCATCTACGACCACGTGTTGCAGCGCATCGAGCCGGCGGCGGTCATTGTGATGCCCAAGGACGAGCTCCGTACGCGCGTCA
>DATEQI010000313.1:0-5426 GCA_035272805.1 Alphaproteobacteria bacterium
GAGAGGCGCAGGTTATACGGCACCGTACCGACGGTGTCCGTATGGCCGGTCAGCATGACCCTCTGAGTGCCGAGCTTGCGGATCGAGTCGAGCACGCCGTCGAGAATACGCGCGGCATCGGCCCGGACGTTGTACCGGTCGAAGTCGAAGTAGACCCAGAAGTCGCGCGCCGGCGGCTCCATCGCCATCGGCTTGGGCGGCCCCTCGAGCTTCGCCATCGCGGCTTCGAAGCGCGCGCGGCAGCCGTCGAGCACCGCCTTGTAGATCGGATCGCACCAGTCGCGGATCATGCAGTCGAAAGCGACCTGCGCTACCGCCAGATCGCCCGGGTCGCCGGTCTTGGCACCGGCCGCGATGACCGCATTGAGGCGCGCCTCGTTCCGCTTCGCCTCGGCGAGCTTCGGCGGCGGCAGGCCCTGGGTGTCGACGTTCTCCCAGGGGACCTCCTGTCCCGCGCCGGCCCTGGCCGACTTATTGCCCCAGAAGAGGGCCTCGCTCAGGAATCGGTTCTGCTGGAAGGCGCGAGCAAGGACCATGTACTCCTTGTGCAACGCCTGGGCGTAAGGCGAGCCTGAGCCGGGGCTCTGCTCGATCGGACCGAGCTGTCCATTGATGTAGTCTGGGTAACAGGCGCCGAGCAGCAACAGCCCGACAACGGCACCGAGCGCTCTCGTGAGTTTCATTTTTCAACCCCCTGTGGAGTTCATCTCCATATATCTGTTGCACCGTAGCCGATCGCGAACGTTGTCGCAACGTCACGGCCCAACGCCGGCTCCCTGCCACTGCCGAGCCCATGCAAGGGACCAATCGTTCCGACACTCCAATAGCATAGGACATGGCAAAGCCCTCTGCCAAATCAACAGTAACCTGGCCTCTGTGAGAAATCTTGGCTAAGGGTGTGGCAAAAATGCGACGCTTGATGTTTGTTAGGTCCCAACTAGACCCGATCCAGCGTAATGCTCAGTATTGTTTGCCCGATTTCCGCTGCCGCTTAGTGCAGGCGGCTCTGTCGCGCGCCGCCGCTCGTCTCCGGCTCGGGCGGCTCGGCCGCGACGGGTCCGGCCTGATGGTGGACGAGTTTCCAGGCGCCAGCCTGGCGCACGAATAGATTGGTCGCGATCAGATAGCTCTGCTCGATCGCCTCGTAGCAGACGACCACGGCGACATCGCCGTAGATGGTGGCGAGCGCGCGCAAGCAGCGGATATTGGGCGATTCCGCGTTGCCGAGAATCCCTGCCCAGCTTTCCATGACTGCATCGCGCCCGTGGCAGGGGCCCCAGCCGGGGTGGAGGCAGCTCACTTCCGCGCTCTCAGCCCAGAGCCGATCCATGGCGGCGAGATCGCGCCGCGCAAAAGCGCGATAGAAGGCCTCATTCGCCGCGAGAACCGCCTCCTGCTCGGCGCTCTGACGCATCGCTTCACCCCGCCGCTCCGTCGTGGGCAACATACTATCGACGTGCGGCGCGCCTAGTCCATCAGCGCCGGGAGGGGAACTTTGTCCGCCAGGGCACCAGCGTAGTGGAGCGTGGCGCCGCCCGGGACGGCACTCGCGATCAAGTCCGAAACAGGCCGTCGAGCGGCTTTACTTGCGCGCTTTGCGGGAACACCACGCGGTCGAGCGCTTCGGCCGAGAGCTCGAGATGATCGCGTAACGCGGCTTTGAGTGCCGCGCGCAGATCGAGGGTGGGGGCGAGATCGCGGCCCTGGTAGAGCTGGCGCTCGGCAAGCCCGGGCCAGCGCGCGATGACACGCCCGCCCTGGACCGCACCGCCCAAGAGAAAGGCCGCGGTCGCGGTTCCATGGTCGGTGCCGCCGGTGCCGTTGGCGCGCACGGTGCGGCCGAATTCGGTGGCGGCGAGGACCACCGTGTCCTTCCAGCTCGGCCCGAGAGACTGGGCGAGGCCCGAGACGCCGGTGGCGAAAGCCTTGAGCGTGTCCGCCATGCGCCCGGCCGCGGTACCCTGGCCCTGGTGCGTGTCCCAGCCGAGGCACTCCATCACGGCCACCCGCGGGCCGTGCTCGGCAGCGAGCAGCTTGCCCGCCTCGGGGGCGAGCTTGGCGAAGGCATTCGCCTGCGGCCCTTGCGGCCCCATCGCGCGCTCGTCGCCGAGCGCCTCATCGGCAAGCGCTTCCGCCTGCACCCCCTCCTCGAGCGCCATCGTGAAGAGCCGGTCGCCGCCGTAGAGCGCGCGCAGCTCGCCGATCATGGCCGGCGGCAGGCCCGGCAACTGGGAAGGCGCCCATGACTTGACCGGCACGGCGCCGCGCAAGGCAAGCGGCACGCCCTGCCCCACGGCAAGCCCGATGCGAGACGACTCGGCGCCGTAGAGTCCGAGCGCGCGATTGAGCCAGCCGCTCTCGCTCGCATGCGGCGTCAGCGTGCCGTTCTCGAGCACGTCCTGGCCGTCGAAGTGCGAGCGCTCGCGGTAGGGCGTCGCCACGGCATGAAGCGCCAGCGCCTCGCCGGACTTGAAGAGCGGGGCGATCGGCTCGAGGGCGGCATTGAGACCCCAGAGGCGGTCGAGCGGAATGATGCCGCCCGCCTCTCCAGGTGCGGCAAGGGCCAGCGCTCCGCGCGCCTCGCGATAGTCGGGGTCGCCGTAAGGGGGGACGGCCGCGAGACCGTCCATGCCGCCGCGCAGGATGACGAGCACGAAGCGGCGCTCGCCGGCGATGCGGGCGAAGGCGACGCCCGGCAGCCCCAGCGCCAAGCTGCCGCAGCCCAAGGCCATCCCGGAGAGCACGTCGCGGCGTGAGAGCATGGACTATCTCCTCTGGAACTCGCGACTGGCGAAGACGAGGGTAAGCTTCGCTGCCGGCCCGTCCGCGGATGCGACCGTCTTGAGGGTGGCGGGTGCGGCCACGGGCGCGATCGTCTCCTCCGCGATCGCGTCCGCGGAGACGGCGCCGGCGAGCTTGCGCGCGGCGGCACCGGCCCACTCGATACGGTGCATGAGCGCCTCGGGAGCGAGCCAGTCGACAGCACGGTCGGGCCAGCCGGCCGGCGAAGGGGCGGCGAACGGCGCCTGGCCGAGCACGCGGAGCGACTGCACCAGCACGCGCGCGTCCGGCAAGGCGAGGCCGCTCGCCCGCACGAGCGAGACGACGAAATCATTGGGCGTCTTCACTTTCGCAAGCGGATCGCGCCACGCCTCGGGCGCATCGATGAGCTCGCGCGCGAGTGCCGCGAGGTCGCCGTCGCTGCGTTGGTAGACGGCGGCAAGACGGTTTACCGCCGCGGCGGGCGGATCGTCGGAGATGAAGTGGCGCGCGAGCTTCTCGGCCAGATGATGCGCGGTCGCGGGATGGCGGGCGAGTGCCGAGATGGCGGCTTCCACCTCCTCCATACCCCCCTCGCGATAGCTGACTCCGAGCAGCGTCTTGGGGCCCGGCTCGTGGATGCGCGGCGCGAAGTGGAAGTCCCCGCCGCCGGGCTGGGCGGGCGGCACGATGCTCCAGCCGGTGAGCATGCGCGCCATCGCCTCCACGTCCTTCTGGGTGTAGCCGCCGTTGACGCCGAGCGTGTGGAGCTCGAGCAGCTCGCGACCGAGGTTCTCGTTGATCCCCTTGTCCGGGTTGCGCATGCCGGCAAGCGAGTTGGGGCCGATCGAGCGCGCGTTGTCGAGATAAAGCAGCATCGCCGGATGACGCAGCACGGCGTTCAGCATCTCTGCGAAGCGGCCGAGCACATGAGGCCGGATGGCCTCGCGCTCGAAGGGCCCGCAGAGGCCCGCGATCGCGCCGCGCTGGATCGACACCGTGAAATGATTCGACCAGAAGGCGACGAGGCGCTCGACGAGCGGGGTGGGGCTGTCGACGGCGGCGAGCGTGCGGGCGATCGCCTCGGAGAGATAAAGCTCCCGCACCGGGGCTGCGAGTCCCGCGACCGGCGACTTCGGCGCCGTTGCCTCCGCCCCCGCTTCGGCCATCGTGCCGGGGCGCTGCATGGCGACCGAGGTGCGGCTCGCGAGCTCTTTTCTCTCCTCCTGGATTTCCCGGCGCAAGGCGAAGAAACGCTCGACCTGGACGCGCGGCGGCGGCAGGCCCGCGAGCGCTGCCGGGTGCTGCGGTGCCGCGAGCTGCTGGCGAAGCCAGCCGCGCGGATCCGCCGAGATACGCCGGAGATCTCCGGGCCGCGGCCCGAGCCCGAAGCGGTTTGCCGCGATGAAGGCCTGCTCGAGCGCCATCGTATGTCCTTGACCTAGAACCCACAATTGTCACACCCGCGGAAGCGGGTGTCCAGAACTCGCGGATAGCGTCTCGCTTCCGCGGCTCTGGATGCCCGCTTTCGCGGGCATGACGAAATCAATTACGCGGTCGCGCTTGCGATCCTGCGTAGCCTCAGCCGTCGAGCCGAAGCACTCTTCCCCCTGCGGCCTCGGCATCGGCACCGTCGTGGGTGACGAGGAGTGCCGGCAGGCCGCGCGCCGCGATGAGGCTGAACACGAAGCGCCGGAACTCCTCGCGCAACGCCGCATCGAGCTTGCTGAACGGCTCGTCGAGAAGGAGGGCCTGCGGCTCGGCGAGGAGCGTGCGCAGGAGTGCGATCCGCGCGCGCTGGCCGCCCGAGAGCGTTGCCGGATCGCGCGGCGCAAAGCCGGCGAGGCCGGCGCCGGCGAGGCCGGCCTCGATGCGCCGGACGCGTCGGTGCTTGCCGCGGATGGCGGAGGGCAGCCCGAAGGCGAGGTTCTCGCCGACCGAGAGGTGCGGAAAGAGGAGATCGTCCTGAAAGAGGATGCCGAGCCGCCGTCGCTCGGGCGGCAGGCGGGTCACCTCGGTCTCTCCCACATAGACCCGGCCGCGCGCGCTGAAGGCGGGGTCGACGGTGCCGCAGATGAAGGCGAGGAGGGTGGACTTGCCCACCCCGCTCGGGCCCATGATGGTCACCACTTCGCCGCCCTCGACTGCGAGATCGAGTGTGGGCACGAGGACGCGTCCCGCAAGTGCGATCTCGACGCCGGCGAGACGCAAGAGGCCGCTCATCCCGACCTCGCGAGCCCGCGCCGGTTCGCATAGATCGCCGCGGGCAGCAGGAGCGCTAAGCCATAGACGACGAGCGGCAGCAGCGACTGCAGGAAAACGTAGACGCCGATCACGCGGCGGTCCGCTCCCGCCGCGAGCGTCACCGCCACCGTCGTGAGCGTGCTAAGCCGGCCGGCACCTGCGAAGAGGGTCGGGAGATACTGCCCGACGCTGACCGCGAAGCCGACGGCGGCGGCGATGAGGAGCGGGCGCAGCAGCATGGGAAGCTTGACGCGGAGGAAGACCTTGGCGGGCGAGGCGCCCAGGCACGCCGCCGTGCGCGCGTAGCGCGGGTCGAGCGCGCGCCAGGGATCGGCGAGGGAGAGAAAGACGTAGGGCAGCACGAAGAGCACGTGGGACCAGACGACGGCGAGGAAGCTGCCGTCGAGCCCGAGCCGCAGCAG
>DATEQI010000314.1:0-3827 GCA_035272805.1 Alphaproteobacteria bacterium
CTGAAGGATGCGCGCGTGGCTGCGCTCGGCCTGCGGCAGCCCGCCCGCGACGGCTTCCGGCTGGGCGTCGTAACTGCCGCTGTCCATCTCTTCGAGCGTGTTGATCGCGGGCAGGATGAAGCCCGGGCCGAAGCGCCGCGCGAGCCAGGCAAGCGCTTTGGGGCGGAAGCCCGGGCTCAGCCGGGGCAGGACCTTGCCGAGGGCTTCGAGGCGTTTGCGCCAAAAGGAGGCATGGGCCTCCTCGACCGCGGCAAGCCGGCCGTAGACCTTGGCGAGCTGGGGGTCGGCCTCGACCTCGGAAAGGGCGCGGTAGAGCGAAGCGCTGTCGACCTCGCCTTGCAGGTTGGCGCGATAGCGTTCGGCCGGGTCCTTCTCGCTCATCGCTCGCCTCCCTTCGGCCCCTCCTCAGCCGCTCAGGAGCTGGCCGCCATCGACCGTCACGGTCTGGCCGGTAATCCAGCTCGCGAGCGGAGAGGCAAGGAACAATACCACATTCGCCACGTCCTCCGGCCGGCCGAGACGGCCGAAGGGGATGCTGCGCAGCACGCGTTCGTAGAGTTTCGGCTCCTCGCTTCGGCGCCGCTCCCACATCCCGCCGGGGAACTCGATGGAGCCGGGTGCCACGCAATTCACGCGGATGCGCTTGCGCGCAAGGAGCGCCGCCTGCGTTTGCGTGTAGTGGACGAGGGCTGCCTTCACCGCACCATAGGGCGGGGTGCGCGCGGCGGGGCGATAGGCGGAAATCGAGGAGACGTTGACGATCGAGCCGCCGCCCGCGGCCTCGATGAAGGGAAGTGCTGCGCGCGAGGCGCGCACGGTCGCCATCAGGTCGACGGCGATGCTCGCCTCCCAGCCGGCCTCGTCGTCGCTCGCGCCGAAGCCCGATGCGTTGTTGACGAGGATGTCGATGCCGCCGAGTGCCGCCGCCGCGGCCTCGATGTAGCGGGCGACAGCAGCGCCGTCGGCGAGGTCGCAAGCCAAGGCATGCGCGGTGGCGCCAAAGCGGGCGAGCTCGGCGCGCGTCGCCTCGAGCGCCTCCTTGCCCCGCGCGCAGATCGACACGGCAGCACCTGACTCGGCGAAGCCGGAGGCGATGCCGCGCCCGATGCCGCGGCTGCCGCCCGTGACGACCACGCGCTTGCCTGTGAAATCGAACGTCAATGGCATCTCCTGGCCCGCGGCCCTTGTGGCGCGCCGGTCACTTCCCGCAGAGCGGGATGCGCCCCTCGATCGGATAGCTCGGGTCGTTGTAGCCGGGGGTCGAGGGGTGGCCGCTCGCCACCAGGCCGTCGATCAGCGCCTCGTCCTCCGCCGTGAAGCGATGCGCGAGTGCGCCTAAGTAGTCGTCGAGCTGCGCCTCGGTGCGCGGGCCGACGACCGCCGCCGTGACGAGCGCGTTGTTGAGCACCCAGTTTACCGCGAGCTGGCCCGCGCTCATTCCCTTGGCCTCGGCATGGGCCTTCACCTTCTGGGCGATCTCGAGCGATTCGTGGCGCCACTCCGTCTCCATCAGGCGCTTGTCCTTGCGCCCCGCGCGCGTGTCGGGCGGCATGGGGGCGTTCAAGAGGTATTTCCCCGTGAGCACGCCGCGCGCGAGCGGGCTGTAGGGGACGACGCCGAGGCCGTAATAGGCGCAGACCGGGAGTTGCTCGACCTCCGGCATGCGGTTCATCGCATTGTAGTAGGGCTGGCTCACGATCGGCCGGTCGATGCCGAGCTCGTCGCACAGGCGGCAGACCTCCGCGATGCGCCAGGAGCGGAAATTGGAGAGGCCGAAATAGCGGACCTTGCCGGCGCTGACGAGATCGCCCATCGCCGAAACCGAGACCGCGAGCGGCGTGTCGGGGTCCTCCTTGTGAAAATAATAGATGTCGATGTAGTCCGTGCCGAGGCGCGTGAGGCTCGCCTCCACGGCCTGGTGCATCCAGCCGCGCGAGAGGCCGCGCTGATTGGGCCCCGGACCCATGGCATTGCCGAGCTTCGTGGCGAGCACCCACTCGTGGCGCTGCGCTTTGATCGCGCGGCCGACGATCTCCTCCGACTTGCCGGCGGTGTACTGGTCGGCGGTATCGATGAAATTGAGGCCGGCCTCGCGCGCGCGCGCGATGATGCGCCGGCTCGTCGGCTCGTCGCTCGGGCCGCCGAAGATCATGGTGCCCAGGCAGAGCGGCGAGACCCTGATGCCGCTTCTGCCGAGCGTGCGGTAGTCCATCGCTCTCTCCCTCGCTCTCGTTTTCGACCGGCCCCGCGGACGCGGCACGCTTGCTTCCGCGCGCGGCTCGGCATTCTAGAAGAGCTTAGCACCGCCGCAAGCCCGCGATCGGGGCGATTTTGCTGTTGCGCAGGTGGGCCTTCTCGAATTTGATGGCGCCCTCGGTCCTCAAGGGAAAGGCTTCTCCATGCGGCTCGTGACATTCCGCCAGCAGAATCGCACCGCCCCCGGTCTCTTCCTCGAGGGCGGGCGCGTGCTCGACCTCTCCGAGTGCCTCCCCGGCAAGGGCAGGCTCGCCAGCCTGCTCGACATCGTGCGCGCGGGGGAGGAGGGCGAGGCGGGGTTGCGCCAGGCGGCGAAGGGGGCGGGTGCCAAGCTCGATCTCAAGGACATCCGGCTCATCGCCCCCATCCCGTGGCCGCGCAAGAACGTGTTCTGCGTCGGGCGGAATTACGTCGAGCATGTCGCCGAGGGCTTTCGCGCGCGCGGCACCGAGATGAAGCTTCCCGAATACGCGCAGTTCTTCACCAAGCCCCTGACGGCGATCATCGGCCCCGATGCGGACATCCCGCTCGATGCCGAGGTGACGCAGAAGCTCGATTACGAGGTCGAGCTCGGCGTCGTCATCGGCAAGCGCGGCCGCAACATCCCGCGCGAGTCGGCACTCGCGCACGTCTTCGGCTACACCATCATCAACGACGTGACGGCGCGCGACCTGCAGCGCCGGCACGACCAGTGGTTCAAGGGCAAGTCCCTCGACGGCTCCTGCCCGATGGGGCCGTATCTCGTGCACAGGAGCGCCATCGCCGAGCCGCAGAGCCTCGCTCTCTCGCTCAGCGTCAACAGCGAGCGGCGCCAGAGCTCGAACACCAAGCACATGATCTTCGACTTGCGCACCATCATCGCCTCGCTCTCGGAGGGCCTGACCCTCGAGCCCGGCGACGTGATCGCGACCGGCACGCCGAGCGGGGTCGGCTTCGCCATGGACCCGCCGCGCTTCCTCAAGGACGGCGACGTGGTCGAGGCCGAGGTCGAGGGCATCGGCATCCTGCGCAACACGGTGCGCCGCATTCCGCATCGTGCCGAGGTCGACTGAGGGGATTTCGCGCACGCCCCGGGTCGAGGCAATATCCTTATGATGCACGCCATGGAGAGACGGCAATGAAGGCGGATAAATTACCTGAAATGATCGAGCGGGTGAGGAATACGCTTATGATCTCGCTTCGGCCCGTAATCTCGCATGACAGACTTGCCGAGGAAAGATGTGCGAGTGCGGCCCGCGAGGTCATTCGGGCATTGCAAGCGCCCACCGACGACATGCTGCGGGCGATGAACGAGGCCGTGTTCGTTCGCCACGAGCCTCCAGAAGGCGTCTATCACGCCGCCATCTCCGCAGCACTCGGAGAGGGTCCGTCGCCCGTCACCGCCACGTCGCGGCCCAGTCTCTAGAGTAGTTTTACTCCGAGCGTAATCGCCACCCCCTCACCCTTTGACGCCTGCCAAGCGTCCAGTGGACGCTTGGCAGGCGTCAAACGGGTAAGGCTCGGCTTCGCCTCGCCAACCCTTCGCAACCCTCTCCCCCTTCAGGGCTATCGGATTCACACATCGTGGTTGC
>DATEQI010000315.1:0-3324 GCA_035272805.1 Alphaproteobacteria bacterium
GTGAGTGCGGTCATTCCACCACCTTGGGCACCGCGAAGAAGCCCTCGACCCCCTCGGGCGCGTTCGCCAGGATCTTCTCAGGGTAGCCGCCGTCGCTGACGACATCCTTGCGCCAGGGCAGCTTGGCGTCGACCGTGCTGGCGAGCGGGGCCACCTTCGCGGTGTCGACCTCGTTGAGCTGCTCGATCCAGGCGAGGATTTGGGAAAGCTCGCGGGCGAGGGGTGCTACCTCCTCGTCCTTGACCTTGATGCGCGCGAGACGCGCGATCTTGCGTACCGTGTCTTCGTTGACGGACATGCGCTGTTCCGGAACAAGATGGCGCCGGGCTGCGACGCGCCGATCCCTCACCCCGCTCGCTGCGCTCGCCTCCCTCTCCCGCTTGCGGGAGAGGGCGGGGCCCATGGCCGCAAGGCCATGGGAGGGTGAGGGAACCGCTCGCCTGCTGTCGCAGGTCCGTGACAGCCCCGGCCGAATTTGCGCGCGGAAACTAGCACCGGGGAGCGCTCGCCCGCAACTGCCCTTGCCCGGCCAGCCCCACCCCTATATCCAGGTGCGATGTCCGCCCCCCTCCCCTCGATCGCCGAGCTCAAGGGTTGCCTCGCGCGCGGAGAGCGCCTCCTCGGCCTCGACGTGGGCAGCAAGACGATCGGGCTCGCGCTTTCCGACACCACGCTAACCGTGGCCTCGCCGCTCGAGACGATCCGGCGCGGCAAGTTCGCAAGCGATGTCGAGCGCATCCGGCGCATCGTCGCCGAGCAAGGCATCGGCGGCCTGGTGGTGGGCCTGCCGATCAACATGGACGGGAGCGAGGGGCCGCGCTGCCAGTCGGTGCGCCAGTTCGCCAAGAACCTGCTCGAGCGCCTGGAGCTTCCCCTTGCCTTCTGGGACGAGCGCCTCTCGACCGCGGCGGTGACCCGCACGCTCATCGAGGCCGACATGTCGCGCAAGCGCCGCGCGGAGACCATCGACAAGCTCGCCGCCGCCTACATCCTGCAAGGAGCGCTCGATGCGGCGCGGGGTTGAACGCGAAGTTGGCGCCGGTCTCCTGGATTGCTTCGTCGGCAGCGCCTCCTCGCAATGACGGCTCCTGTCATTGTGAGCCGAAGGCGAAGCAATCCAGGCTGCGGGTGAAAGCCCGATTGACAATCGGGCGGGCCGGAGTAGCGTTACCGCCATGAGCGTCCTTGCCAATGCGGCGTGAGGCGTTGCGCGCGGCGGAGCGAGCGCCTCCGAGGGGTCCTCATGCGCGCCGCCCCAAGGCCGCCATCCGCCGCGCCACGGTCGCCGACATCCCCGCCCTCGTCGCCCTCGAGAACCGCACCTTCTCGGGCGACTGGCTCAGCCCCAGGAGCTTCCGCCACCTCATCCTCTACGGTCATGCGGCGACGCTCGTGGAGGAGTGGCAAGGCGAGATCAGGGGCTACGCGGTCGTCTTCTTCCGGCGGCCGAGCCCGACGGCGCGGCTCTACTCCTTCGCCGTGGCGCCCGAGCACCGCGGCCAGGGGCTCGCCGCTGCGCTGCTCGCCGCGGCGGAGTGCCAAGCCCTCGCGCACGGCTGCAGCACCATGCGACTCGAGGTGCGCCAGGACAATCCCCGAGCCCAGGCGATCTACCACAAAGCCGGCTACCGCACCTTCGGCAGCCATGCCGCCTACTATGACGACGGCACGGACGCCCTGCGCATGGAGAAGCGGCTCGACCGCGAAGGCGCTCACGCCTGATGGAGCCGCCCGCGGGAAAATCGCGCCCGCCCGAAGATTGCAGTTGAGCCCGGCGCCGGAATCGACGACCATCAGAGCGAGCTCGGGCGAGCCTGGCTGGGCCGCTTGCGCCATCGCCCCTCGACCGAGGCCTCGAGCGCCGGCCGACGGTGGGAGCCTTCCCGGGCTCCGCGCCGGTTGGTGGTGACAGGGTTCGGGGAACGCACTATATGTGCGTGACCTCCAAGCGAGCCGGAAAGGCCAGCGGACGACGACCGACTGCAGCGAGATGCCGACCGACATAGAGGACTTAGAGCGCATCGCCCATAGCTCGTGGGCGCACCTCATGACCGCTCCGACGCTGCGCCCGCCCCAGGCCGACGCATGACCGCGCATATCATCGTCGTCGACCGGCGCTCGGACTTCAAATGGGACGACTCGGGCCACCCCGTGGTCACCGCGCGCGAGTACCTCTCGCGCCCGGACGCCTTCATGTCGCGCTACCCGCGCATCATCAATCTCTGCCGCGACTACGACTACATGAGCTACGGCTATTACTGCTCGCTCCTGGCCGAGGCGCGCGGCGAGCGGGTGATCCCCTCGGTCTCGACCATCCTCGACCTCTCGCGCAAATCGATCTACGGCCTGGCACTCGACGAGCTCGACGAGCATCTCGAGAAGACGGCGAAGAAGGACGCCAAGCGCGCCTCCGATCCCTTCACCCTCCATGTCTTCTTCGGCATGCCCGAGGAGGAGCGCTTCCAGGACCTGGCGCACCAGATTTTCGATCTCTTCCGCTGCCCCCTTCTCAAGGTGCAGATCAACCCCGCGGAGAAATGGCGCATCACCTCGATCGAGGCGGTGCCGCTCAACGAGGTCAACGCGGAGCAGGAGCCGCTCTTCGTGCGCGGGCTCGAGGCCTACACACGGGTGGCTTGGCGCCCGCCCAAGGCCAAGCCGCCGCCGCGCTTCTATCTCGCCATCCTGCACAATCCCCAGGAGCAGCTGCCGCCGTCCTCCACCCGGACGCTGCAGAAGTTCGTCAAGCTCGGCGAGCAGATGGGGCTCGAGGTCGAGCTCCTGGAGAAGAAGGACTACCACCGCATCGCCGAGTTCGACGCGCTCTTCATCCGCGAGACCACCTCGCTCGACCACCACACCTACCGCTTCGCCAAGAAGGCGGCCTACGAGGACATGGTGGTGATCGACGATCCCGAATCGATCCTGAGGTGCACCAACAAGGTCTATCTGGCCGAGCTGATGCGCTCGCACCGCGTGCCGACCCCGCGCACGCTCGTCGTCGACCGGGCGCGCATGGGCGAGATCGAGGCGGAGTTCGGCTACCCCCTCGTGCTCAAGATTCCCGACGGCGCCTTCTCGCGCGGCGTCTTCAAGGTGACGAGCAAGCAGGAGCTCAAGGACGTCTCCGCCGAGCTCTTCCGCCGCTCCGAGCTCATCATCGCCCAGGAGTTCGTGCCGACCAAATTCGACTGGCGCATCGGCCTCTTGAACGGCCGGCCGCTCTTCGCCTGCCAGTACTTCATGTCGCGCAACCACTGGCAGATCGTGAAGTACAGCGCGAGCGGCCGCTTCTCCGAGGGCGGCTGCAAGACGCTCGCGGTC
>DATEQI010000316.1:0-7114 GCA_035272805.1 Alphaproteobacteria bacterium
TCTTTTCATCACGCGGACCTTCTGGGGGAAAGCGATGCGCGCCGCCGCCCAGGATCGGGAGACCGCCGCGGCGATGGGGATCAACGTGGAGCTGATGGTCATGCTGACTTTCTTTCTCGGCGGGGCGTTGGCCGGTGCGGCTGGCGTGGTCCAGGGGCTGTACTACAACATCGGCCAGTGGTGGATGGGCTACCAGGCCGGACTCCGGGCCTTTACCGCCGCCGTATTGGGCGGGATCGGGAATATGCAGGGCGCGGCCCTGGGAGGATTTTTGATCGGCTTTGTCTCCACCTGGAGCGATCAATACATCTCCGCCCGGTGGACCAACGCCGTCGTCTTTTCCATGCTCATCTTGGTCCTGGTCTTCCGCCCCCACGGACTCCTGGGGGAACGGACCCCGGAGAAGCATTAGCGCTATGCCAGTAACAGCCCTCTGGTCGTCTTTGCCCCAACGGCTTCGCCTCGGCCTCACCGCCGCTCTCATTGGCGCCTTCCTCCTCGTTTACCCCTATGCCGATCAGGCCCTGGGCCTCGGTACGGTCTATGCGGTCACCGATGCGATGATCTATGTCCTCCTGGCCCTCGGACTCAACATCGTGGTCGGTTACGCCGGTCTCTTGGATCTCGGCTACGCCGCTTTCTTTGCGATCGGCGCCTACACCATGGGACTATTAAATTCGCCCCTTATGGGATTCGAATGGGGCTTCTGGAAGGTGATCTGGATAAGCGCCTGCGTTTCCGCCGCCTTCGGGTTCCTTATCGGGGCCCCCACCCTTCGGGTCCGAGGCGACTACCTCGCGATCATCACGCTGGCCTTCGGTGAAATCATCCCGGTGGCCATTCGAAACCTCGGGGACATCACGATCCAGATCGGGAACTGGCGGCCGGTCTATCGCCTGAATCTCACGGGAGGCGAGAATGGGGTTAATCCCATCGGGCAACCCCATCTCTTCGGGGTGCCCTTCGAGACCAGCGCGATCCCCTGGTACTTCCTCATCCTGATCATCGGAGGCGTGTCGGTCTGGGCGATGAACCGTTTGCGGCAATCGCGGCTGGGCCGGGCCTGGATGGCCATCCGCGAGGACGAAACCGCCGCCGCCTGCATGGGAGTGGACCCAGTCAAATCCAAGCTCCTCGCCTTCGCGATGGGGGCGACCTTCTCGGGCTTTTCCGGTTCGGTCTACGCGGCCAAGCTCCAGTCCATCACGCCGGGCGCCTTCGAGTTCAATGTCTCGATCATGTTGCTCTGCATGGTGATCCTTGGCGGGATGGGCTCGCTCCGCGGGGTGATTGCGGGAGGGGTCGTGATCACTCTCTTTGACCGGATCTTTCTCGCCCAGCTCACCCACTGGGTCCGGGCGCTCGGCGGCATCCTCGGGATCCAGGCGTTGACGACGGTGGACTTCACGCTTTGGCGCTGGTTCTTTTTTGGGCTTGGGCTCGTTGTGATGATGATCCTGAAACCGGGCGGCCTGATCGAGGCGGGGCGCGGGCGCCGTGTCGCCGTGGTGGAAGACGCCGAGGAGGGGGGCGCAGTCCGGCCGCCGCAGCGCTTGCCCGAGCCGCGTCATGATCTTGGCGTGCTCTCCTGGCTTCGCGAGGGAACCGCCCGCCCCTTGCCGCCGAGTGGGAGCCACACGCGCCAGGGCGTCATCCTGGAGGCGAGAGCGATTACCAAGCGCTTTGAGGGCCTCTCGGCCCTGAGCGAGGTTGACTTCGCTATCGAGGAAGGGACGATCGCCGGCCTCATCGGCCCGAACGGAGCCGGAAAGACCACCTTCTTCAATATCATCACCGGGCTCGTTAAGCCCAGCAGCGGCGCTCTCTTCTTCGACGGACAGAGCATCGCCGGATATCGTCCCAATCGAGTCACGGAACGGGGGATTGCCCGGACGTTTCAATCCATCCGTCTCTTCCCGAGCATGACCGCGCTCGAGAACATTCTGGTGGGAGAGCACTGCCGTCTCCACGGCGCGGTCGCGTCGGCTATCATCCGCCCCCCCTGGATCCTCAGGGAAGAGCGCGCGGCCCGGGAGCGTGCCCTCGAGCTGCTCTCCTTCGTGGGGCTCGAAGGCAAGGCGGAGACCCTGGCAAAAAACTTCCCTTACGGAGATCAGCGGCGCCTGGAGATCGCTCGGGCGCTCGCGACCCGCCCCAGGCTCCTGCTCCTCGACGAGCCGACCGCGGGCATGAACCCCAGCGAGACCGACGACTTGAAAGAGTTTCTCGGGCGGCTCCGGCGCGAATTGAGCCTGACGATTCTTCTCATCGAGCACCACATGGAGGTCGTCATGGGGATCTCCGACCACATCACGGTGCTGGACCACGGGGTCAAGATCGCCGAGGGCCCGCCGGCCCAGGTGCAGCGCGATCCCAAGGTCATCGAAGCGTACCTCGGTAAGGGCTACGAAGCGGATCTGGCCAGTGCTTGAGCTTTTGGACGTCCACACCAACTACGGGAACATCCGCGCCCTGAAGGGGATCTCGCTCAAGGTGGAGCGCGGGGAGATCGTCACGCTGATCGGCTCCAATGGAGCGGGAAAGACGACGACGCTCAAGACGATCATTGGCACGCTCAAGCCGCGCCAGGGCAAGATCCAATTCGACGGCAAACGCATCGACGGCGTCTCGACCGACAAATTGGTCCGAATGGGGATCGCCCAATCCCCCGAAGGCCGGCGCATCTTCCCCCGCATGACCGTCCTCGAGAATATGGAATTGGGCGCCTTCGCCCGGGCCGACAAGCACAACGTCGCTGCCGACATGGAACGGGTCTGCGCGCTCTTCCCCCGCTTGAAGGAGAGGCTGCACCAGACGGGCGGGACGCTCTCCGGGGGCGAGCAGCAGATGCTGGCGATGGGACGCGCGCTGATGGCTCGCCCCAAACTCCTCTTGCTCGACGAGCCGTCCATGGGCCTGTCGCCGATCCTGGTCGCGACGATCTTCGAGACGATCAGCAGCATCCGCGAGCAGGGGACGACGATCCTCCTCGTGGAGCAGAATGCCCGCATGGCGCTTCGCATCGCCAACCGGGGCTACGTGATCCAAGCGGGATACATCATCCTCCACGACTCTGCTGATAACCTCTTGCGGAGCGACTTGGTGCGCAAGTCCTACTTGGGCGAGAAGTTCACATGATCGGCGCCGTGCCGGCGTCGATTCCGGCCGCGACGCGCTCGCAGGCGTCGCTGACAGCGCACCGGTACGTGAGACACCCCCCACCCCAACCCTCCCCCTCAAGGGGGGAGGGGGTGCTTCTCGCATGGCGACAAAATTTCCCCTCCCCCCTTGAGGGGGAGGGTAGGGAGGGGGGTGACGCGAGAATTTTTGAGTGTCGGCACTAGGCAGGGCATCGGGATGCTACCATCGCAACGCGCGCTCTTCGATATTCCGCGCGAGATCTGCTACCTCAACGCCGCCTCCTGGAGCCCGCTGCCGCGCGCCGTGCAGGAAGCCGGGTGCATCGGCGCGGCGCGCAAGGGACAGCCCTGGAAAATCGATTCCGCGTTCGCCGCGCAGCAGCACGAGCGCGCGCGGCGCGCCGCGGCACGGCTGATCAATGCCGATCCCGACGACGTGGCGCTGATTTCTTCGGTCGCTTACGGCGTCGCCACGGCCGGCAAAGTGCTGGACGTGCCGGCGGGCTCGCGCGTGCTCGTGTTGGAGAACGACCACTCCTCGCCGGTCCTGGAATGGCTGACGCGCGCTCCGGCTGGGCACTTCGCCGTCGAGACGGTGCGCCGGCCGGAGGACGGGGACTGGAGCGCAGCGCTCCTCGCCGCGATCGAGCGGCCGGGAGCAGCACCGACAGCACTCGCGTCGATCTCCTCGGTGCACTGGTCCGACGGCGGCGTGGTCGATCTCGACCGTGTCGCGGCAGCGCTGCGCGCGCGGGGTGCGGCACTGCTCGTCGATGCGACGCACGGCGCCGGCGTCATGAGGCTCGATGTGACGACGCTCGATCCCGATTTCCTCATCTTCCCGACCTACAAATGGGTGCTCGGCCCCTATGGCCGCGCCTTCATCTATATCGCCAAGCGCCGCCAGGAGGGCGTGCCGCTCGAGCAGACGAGCTACGGCCGCCGCGCGGTGGTGGCGGAGGCTGCGAGCTATCTCGGCGACACGCGCTTCGTTGCCGGCGCGCGGCGCTTCGACATGGGCGAGCGCGACCATTTCATCTCGCTCGAGATGGCAGCGGTCGGCATGGAAATGGTGGCGGCGTGGGGCCCGGAGGCGATCGCGGCACGCCTCGGCATGCTGACGGAGCGGCTCGCCGACGGCCTCGGGAACTCGGGTGTCTTGATCCCCGACGCGCGGGTGCGCGCGCCGCATATCCTGAGCGTGCGTTTTCCAGGCGGCACGCCTCAAGGGCTCGTCGAGCGGCTCGCGGCCGAGAGCATCTACGTCGCCCCGCGCCTCGGGCGCATCCGCATCAGCCCGCACGTCTACAATGACGAGGAGGACGTGGACCGCTTCGTCGCGGCGTTCCGGAGGCTCGCGCACACGCCATGAGCAATTTGAATCCCAAGCCGGAACTCGTCGAATGCAAGAGCCACGCCGCCGAGGCGCCGGTCACGGAGGCCTACCCCGTGCGCACCGCCGAGCTGGGCGGCGGGCTCAGCGTGCGGCGCGCCTTGCCGCACCGCTCACGCCGCCTCGTCGGCCCCTGGTGCTTTCTCGACCATTTCGGGCCCTTGAGCTTCAAGGCGGGGAAGCCCATGGACGTGCCGCCCCACCCGCACATCGGGCTCCAGACCGTGACCTGGATCATCGCGGGCGAGGTGCTGCACAAGGACAGCCTCGGCAACGAGCAGCTCATCCGGCCAGGCGCCCTCAACCTCATGACCGCGGGCAACGGCATCGCGCACTCGGAGGAGACGCCGCCCGAGAATTCGCACCACCTTCACGGCGTGCAATTATGGACGGCCTTGCCAGCGGACCGCCGCAAGGGTGCCGCGGCGTTCGACCATTATCCGGCACTGCCGGCGGCCGGCTTCGGGGCTTGCCGCGCCGTCTTGCTGATGGGAAGCCTGGGGGCCCAGCACTCGCCGGCCGCGGCCTATTCGCCCATCGTGGGGGCCGAGCTCACCGCGGAGCGCGATGGCAGTGCCGAGGTGCCGCTCGAGCCCGCTTTCGAGCACGCGCTCCTCCTGATCGAGGGGAGTGCCGCACTCGAGGGGGAGGCCTTGGCACCCGACCGGCTCTATTACCTCGGCACCGGCCGGGAGCGCTTGACGCTTGCGCTCCGCTCAGGCGTGCGGCTCATGCTCATCGGCGGCGCGCCCTTCGGCGAGAGCATCCTCATGTGGTGGAACTTCGTCGCGCGCGCGCCCGAGGAGATCGCTGAAGCGCGCAGCGACTGGGAGGCGCGGCGGCGCTTCGGCGAGGTCTCGGCCTATGGCGGCGAGCGCCTCGCGGCACCCGAGTTCGTGGGCCGGCTCAAGGCATAGTGTTGTGGTTCCAACAGATGATTCCGAAATGCCGATGACGTCATTGCGAGCCGAAGGCGAACCCCGGCGTACGCCGGGGCAGGTCTCGCCAAGTGATCCTGGGTTGCTTCGCCTGCCTCCGCCGAAGCGAAGCCGCTTCGGCTTCGCGCAGGCAGGTCGGCTCCGCCTCCTCGCAACGACGATTTGTGGAAACATGCAACGAGCGCGCCTCGATTGAGCGCGCTGAGCGGAGCCACCTACTCCGCCGCTGCGGCCGTCTCGGACGCTTGAGCGGGCTTCTCGATGTGCAGCCCCAAGGCCGTGACCACCGCGGCCATGAGCGCAAAGGCGGCAAGGCTATAGAGCCCGCCCGCGAAGCTGCCGGTGCTGGTCTTGACCCAGCCGACGATGGAGGGGCCGAAGAAGCCGCCGAGATTGCCGAGCGAGTTGATCCAGGCGATGCCGGCGGCCGCCGCCGAGCCGGTCAGGAACATCGACGGCATCGACCAGAAGGGCCCTTTGCTGCCGTAGAATCCGATCGCGGCGATCGACATGCCGACGACCGCCCAGGCGGTACCGACGCAACTCCCGGCAATGACGAGGCCGACCGTCGCAGCGATGCAGGCCCAGAAGAGATTCCAGCGCCGCTCGCCCATGCGGTCGGAGAGCCAGCCCCAGATCACCATGGCGATGGCGCCGCAGACGTACGGGATCATGCTCACCCAGCCGACCTGCATGTTGGTGAGCCCGAGCTGCTTGACCATCTGCGGCAGGAACAAGAGCATGCCGAGGCTGGCCGTGACGATGCCGAGATAGTTGAGCGCGAGGAGCAGCACCTTGGCATCGGAGAACGAGCGCAGCAGGCTCACCTTGCGCCGCGTCTCGATGTGGCGGCACTCCTCCGCCAGGGTGGCTGAGAGCCAGGTGCGCTCCTCCTCGCTGAGCCAGTGCGCCTGGGCCGGGCGATCGGTCAGGTAGAAGAGGGCGGCGATGCCGACAAGCACCGTCGGGGTGGCTTCGGCGATGTACATCCACTTCCAGCCGGCCAGGCCGAGGAGGCCGTCGAGCCCGAGGAGGGCCGTCGAGACGGGTGAGCCGACCGCGACAGCTATCGGCAGCGCCAAGGTGAAGCCCGAGAAGATGCGGGCGCGGTGCCGCTCGGGGAACCAGTAGGTCATGAAGAAGATGATGCCGGGGAAAAGCCCGGCTTCGGCGAGACCGAGGAGGAAGCGCATCGTCAAGAAGCTCCACGGCCCGGTGCAGAATGCGGTGGCGCCCGACAAGAGCCCCCAGCTCACCATGATGCGCGCGATCCAGCGGCGCGCGCCGACTTTCTCCAGGATGAGATTGCTCGGCACCTCGAGAATGAAATAGCCCCAGAAGAAGGCGCCGGCGGCCAAGCCGTAGGTCGCGGCGTCGAGGCCGAGATCCTTGTTCATGGTGAGGGCCGCGAAACTCACGTTGATGCGGTCGAGATAGCAGAGGAAATAGCTCAGCACACAGAAGGGCAGCAGGCGCAGGTAGACCTTGCGCATGGTGGTCCACTCGAGCGTGCGCTCCATGGGTCGCCTCCCTAGGTTTTATCGACCGGCTTGCCCGGCCGTTTTGCCGAGCATACCGCGACCGGCGCTTGCAATAAACCGCAATCGCTCGCGGCACCGGCGCGGTGCTGCGACGCGCAAAAT
>DATEQI010000317.1:0-5887 GCA_035272805.1 Alphaproteobacteria bacterium
CTCTTGCCGAAGCGCGTCCGCCGCAGCACCCGGGCCATGGCGATCGTCACCGCCAGCGCGACGACGAAGGCGATCGTCGGGCCGAGCTGCAGGTTGAGCGCGCCCAAGTGAAGGGCGGCGCCATTGACCGGATTCGGCACCAGCTTGAAGTCCGAGCCGCGCACCACCTGGGCGAGGCCCTGGGCGCCGATCGAGAGACCGATGGTGAGGAGGATCTGCGGCGATTCGCCGAAATGGGCGGCGCGGTCGAGCAGCAGCAGATAGAAGGCCAAGCCGAAGGCGGCCATCACGAAGGTGGTCGGCAGCGCCACCCAGTAGATGCCGAACGTGCCGGCCGGCAGGCCGAGGCCGGCGAGGGCGACAGCTACGTACATTCCGGCCATGAGAAACTCGCCATGGGCGAAATTGACGAGCTTCATCACGCCGAACATGAGGTTCAGCCCCATGGCGACGAGCGCATAGACGCCGCCGATGAGGAGGCCGTTGAGGATCGCTTGGGCGAGGATCGTCATAGGCAGGAATGCGCCGGGCGGAAGCGGGCAGGACTGGCCGCAATCGTGCCGTCCTGCCCGCGACCGGCCGTTCGTCTTATGGCTTGGTCACCTCCGAAGTCGCCACGGCCTCCGGAAACACGGTGTGCGGCACGTTGTTCTGCCACTGGATCATCACCGGCATGACGTGCGTGTTGGCGCCATTGGCGTCGAAGGACACTTCGCCAGGCTGCATCAAGGCCCCGCCGCCGCTCTTGACGTCGAGAGTCTGGAGGGCGAGACGCACCTTGGCCGGATCGGCCGAGCCGGCCGCCTCGATCGCCGCCGCCAGCACCGAGACGCCGGCATAGGCCTCGCCCGCTTGCTCCGGCATGAAGGTGCCATTGGCCTTGCCGTAGCGCTCGGCGACGGCGGCGAGCTTGGCATCGCCCTTGATGTTCTTGGAATCGAGGTTCCACGAGGCGACGCTGGTGAGGCCGTTTACCTTGTCGCCGAGGGACTGGCCGATCGCCGGCCAGATGAAGCCGGCGCCGCCGCCGATGACCAGCACGTGACTGTCGGCGCTTCTGAGCGCGGTCAGCAGGAGCCCGGCATCGGAGATATAGGAAACCGGGAACAGCACTTGGGCGCCGGATTGCTCGACCTTGGAGACCAGCGGACTCGCATCGGTGATGTTCTCGGGATAGGCCGAGTTGAGCACGATGTCGAGCCCGGCCTTCTGGGCCAGCTGCTCGATGCCCTTCTCGGTGGCGATGCCGTAGGGGTTGTTGACGTAGAGGATCGCCGCCTTGGTGATCCCCATCTTGTATCTCTCGTTGAGGAACTTGAGGAACTCGACCTGCTGGTTGCCGAAGGCCGAGCCTTTGGGTGCTATCTGGAAGAGGTAGCCGCCGTTACTCGGCGTTACCAGCGCGTCGCTGATCGCCGAGGTGATGACCGGCACATGGTGCTTGACGAAAGCGGGGAGTGCGGCCGTCGTCAGCGGCGAGAGTGCCAAGCCGAAAGCGCCCGCCACCTTGCTTTGGGAGAGCACGCGCTCGGTGGTGGTGATCGCCCCCTGCGGGTCGTTCGTCGCATCGGCGATGATCAGATTGAGCCTGGCGCCGCCGAGCGACTTGATGCCGCCGGCGTTATTGATGTCCTCTATGGCGAGCTTCGAGGCGTTGACGATCATCTCGCCGACGCTGGCATTGGGACCGGAGAGCGGCGCGATCACCGCGATATCGACCGAGTCGGCCGCGCGCGCGGCGTCGCCGGCGAAGATCGCGGCAAGCGCGCCCGCGATGGCCAGCGTCAACGACGAAAGAAATATTTTTCGCATGATGCGTTCTCCTCACGAGGTTGCCCCCCAGCTCTCGTCGGCCGGTTAGCCGCGCCGACCATCCTACGCCGGCCAAGGCACGCGTTCAACGCGGCGGATTCCGCTGCAAGCCGGGCCTTCGACTTGATCGGCGAGGCCGCAATGGCCAGAAAGAGATGTGGCAGCGCGATCATCGAGCAGCGAGATTACGCGATCCCGTCGCCCAATCGAGGCGGACAGGGTTCTCGGCACACACAGGTCCAAAGCAGAGACGCCGCTGCCCTTGTGCTCAGGCGAGGCGGCCGCCGTCGACGGGAAGGGCCGTACCGGTGATGTAGGACGCCTCGTCGCTGGCGAGGAAGAGTACTGCTGCCGCGACTTCGTTCGGCTGGCCGAAACGAAGCATCGGATGCTTGAGGCGAAAGGCCTCCTCGCGTGCGCGCTGGGCGTCCGGGTCGCCGGCGGAGGTGAAAGTCGCGCGTAGCATGGGCGTCTCGATCGAGCCGGGGCAGACGCAGTTGACGCGGATGTTCTCGGCGGCATGGCTAAGCGCCATGCTGCGCGTCATCAGCACGACGGCACCTTTGCTGGCGCTATAGGCGCCCAGAACCGACGATCCGAGAATACCCGCGGTGGAGGCGAAGTTGACGACGGCACCCTTGCCGCGCTTGCGGATGAGCGGAATGAAGTGGCGTGCGGCGAGATATGTGCCGCGCACATTGACAGCGAAGACGCGCTCCCACTCCTCCTCGGGGCAATCGACGACGGGGACAGCTGCGCCGAGGATGCCGGCGGCAGAAACCAGGATATCGATGCCCCCGAAGGCTGCTTCGGCAGCCTGCGCAGCTGCGGCCATCGCTCGCGCATCGCTCACGTCCAGGGCGCGGACGATCACCTTGGCGTCGCTTGCCCGCGCAGCCGTCGCGACATCCTCGAGGCCCCGGGGATCGCGATCGATGACGAGCAGGCTTGGGGCGCCCTCGCTCGCCATGCGGAGCGCCACCTCGCGGCCCAGCCCCGATGCGGCGCCCGTGATCGCCGCGATTTTGCCAGCGAATCTAGCCATGCTTACCACCTCCCAAATAGAACGACCTGAGATCCTCGAAGTCGAGGCCGCCGTCGACGGACCGCTCGAAGGCGATGCGGCCGTCGCGTACGATGTAGAGATGCTCAGCGAGTTCGAGCGCGATCGAGACGTTCTGCTCGACGAGCAGGATGGTCATTCCCGAGTCCTTGAGACGCCGGATCGCCTCGGCGATCTCGGCGATGGTCCTGGGCGCCAGCGCGGCCGAAGGTTCGTCGAGCATGAGAAAGCGCGGGCGGGCCATCAGCGCGCGGCCAATCGCCAGCATCTGGCGCTCGCCACCCGATAGTGCCCCGCCCGGCGCGCGGTGGCGCTCGCGTAAACGCGGAAACTGCGCGTAGCAGCGCTCCAAGTCCTCTGCAATTCCGATACGATCGCCGCGGCGGTGGAAGGCGCCCATGACCAGGTTCTCCTCCACCGACATCGCGGCGAAGACCTCCTTGCCTTGGGGCACCATGCAGAGGCCAAGGCCGATCATGCGGTCGGGCCGCATGCCGTCGATGCGCTTGCCATCGAAGCGGATCTCGCCGGCACTCGGCTTGACCAGCCCGACGATGGCCTTGAGCGTGGTCGACTTGCCCGTGCCATTGCCGCCAAGCAGCGCCACGAGCTTGCCCACCGGCACGTCGAGCGAGATGCCGTTGAGGATCTGGCTCTTGCCGTATCCGGCGAAGAGATTGTCAACCGCGAGCATGAGGCTGCGCTCTGCCGCCGCCGAGATAGGCCTCGACGACACGCGGATCGTTGGTCACCGCCTGAGGATCGCCGTCGGCGATCTTGACGCCGTAGTCCAGCACGACGATGCGGTCGCACAGCTCCCGAACGACCTTCATGACGTGCTCGACGAGCAGGATGGTGATGCCTTGCTCGTCGCGCATGCGGCGGATGAGGCCGATGAGCCGCTCGACATTGGGCGGGGATAGGCCTGCAGCGGGCTCGTCGAGCACGAACAGCTTGGGCCCGACGATAAGGGCGCGCACCAGCTCGACCATGCGCTGCTGGCCGATCGAGAGGGCCGTCGGTGGCCTCTCGGCGAACTCGACAAGACCGAAGAAGGCGAGCAGCTCCCGTCCTTTCGCGGCCGCAGCGCGATCCTCCTCGGCGGCCCGGCGGCGGCCGAAGGCCGAAGCTGCTTGGCCGCTTGCCATGCGCGGCTGGAGCGGCAGCGTCACGTTCTCGAGCACGCTGAGCGATTTGAAGAGGCGCAAAAGCTGGAAGGTGCGCGCGATGCCGAGCCGTGCGATGCGCCAGGAGGGCAGCGCCGTGATGTCGTGCCCCTCGAAGCGAATGCGGCCGCCCGTCACCCCCACCACGCCGGTGATGAGATTGACCAGGGTCGACTTGCCCGAGCCGTTGGGGCCGATCAGCCCGACGATCTCGCCCGCTTCCACGGCGAGATCGACCTTGTCGACGGCTACGAGCCCGCCGAAGTTTCGCGACAGCTGGACACACTCAAGAAGCGCCATCACGACCGCTCCCGGCGCAGCAGCCCGGCAGCGCCCATCGGCATGAAAATGACCATCACGATCATCAGCACGCCGAAGATGATGAGCTTGTAGTCGGCCGTAGCGCGCAGCACCTCGGGCATGAGGGTGAAGACGACGGCCCCGGCGGCCGGGCCGAGAATAGTGCCGCGTCCGCCGACGATGACCATCGCGACCACGGTCGCCGAGGTCCAGATCGAGAAGTCGCTCGGACTCACGCCTTCGAGGTAGTAGGCGACGAGCACGCCGGCGGCGCCGGCGAGGGCGGCGCTGGCCACGAAGGCGACCAGCTTGTCGCGTGTGACGTTGATGCCGATTGCGCGCGCCACCAACTCGTCGTCATGGATGGCGCGCCACTCCCGGCCGATGCGCGACGCGGCGAGGCGCCACGCGACGAGGAGGGCTACCGCCATCACGGCGAGGGCGAGGAAGTAGAACTCGCGCACCTTCTCGATGCGGAAGAGCTCGTGCCCGAAAAGGGAGAGCGTGCCGACCTTCGGCACCGGCAAGCCGTACTGGCCGCCGGTGAAGCTCGTCCACTGGGTGAGCAGGAGATAAATGATGGTTTGGAAGGCGATCGTGGTGATGGAGAGGAAATGCCCCGACAGGCGCAACGAGGGGATGCCGAGCAGAAGCCCGAAGGCGCCGGCCGACAGTACGCCGAGCGGGAGGGTCTGCCAGAAATCGAGGCCGAGGTCGCGATGAAGGATCGCCGCGGCGTAGGCACCGATACCGTAGAATGCGCCTTGCGCGAAGGAGTACTGACCGCAATAGCCCATCACGAGGTCGAGCCCCGCAGCCAGGATCACGTATAGGAACACGACGATCAGCATGTGCAGCAGGTAGCCGCTCGGGGAGGCGAGGGGCACGAGCGCCAGGGCGGCGAGGGCGAGCAGCGCTGGGAGGATGCGGCGCATCGGTTCAGGCGCGCTCGACGCTGCGGCCGAAAATACCTTGCGGCCGGAACAGCAGGACAAGGATTACGATGGCGAAGCCGACGATGTCGCGCATCATGTTGTTGAGAAATCCGGACGTGAAAGCCTCGACGACGCCAAGCAGCAGGCCGGCGGCGACTGCACCGTAGATGTTGCCCATCCCGCCCAGGATAACGACGGTGAAGGCCTTGAGCACGATCATGCTGCCGATCCCCGGCTGCACCAGGAAAACCGAGCTCATCAGAACGCCGGCAGTACCGGCGAGCGCGGCACCGAGAACGAAGGTAACGAGCCCCGTGCGGCCCACATCGACGCCGCAGAGCTGCGCCATCGTCGGGTGCTGGGACATGGCGCGCAGAGAGCGGCCGGTCCAGGTGTAACGCAGCACGAGGTGGATGATCAGGATAAGCGCGGCCGCGACCACCGGGATGATCGCGCGCTGCAGCGTGAGGAACAGCCCTCCAACGTGAACCGGCACCGTCGCCCAGTCCGTCCTCAGGATTTTCGGCTCCGGCCCGAAGACGAGAAGGGCGGCGTTTTGAAGTGCGACCGCGAGCCCGAAGGAGGAGATGATCGAGTTCGTCATGTCCTGG
>DATEQI010000318.1:0-7188 GCA_035272805.1 Alphaproteobacteria bacterium
CTCCACTGCACTTTCCCAGCACCTCCTCGTTATCCTGGCCGAGCCTGGGTGCCGGCCGGTCGGCGAGCGGCTGAGCCTGCGAGAAGCGCACCGGGAAATCGACGCTCACGAGGCGGCCCTCGCTCGGATGCTCGATCCGCCGGAACATGCCGACGGCATTGAGATGCTCGTTCGCGAGGAGGTCCTCGAGCGTATTCACCGGCATGCAGGGAATCTCGAGAGCCTTGAGCTCGGCGAACCATTCGGCGCGGGTCTTCAGCGGCGCCGCCTCGGCGACGGCCGCATAGAGCCGGCCGATCGCGCGGCTGCGCTTCTGCGGATCGAGCACGATCTCGTCGCTCGCCAGATCCTCGCGCCCGATATGGCGGAAGAAGCGCACCCAATGGTCGGTCATATAGGGGAGGATGGCGATGTAGCCGTCCTTGGCCCGATGGGGCCGCCGCTCGGGGGCGAGCATGCGGACATAGCCGGGCGGGGCGAGCGGGGGATCGAAGGTGGCGCCGCTCAGGTGCTCGACGAGCACGAAAGCGGTGAGGCACTCGAGCATCGGCACCTCGATGAACTGGCCGGCACCGGTGCGCTCGCGCTGCAAGAGGGCCGCCAGGATCGCGTTCGCCGCATAAAGGCCGGTGACCTTGTCAGCGATGATGGTCGGCATGTAGCGCGGCACCCCGTCCTGCCCGTTGAGCGCCGCCAGGCCCGAGGCCGCCTGCACCACGTCGTCGTAGGCCTGGAGATTGCCGTAGGGCCCGTCCTCGCCGAAGCCCCAGGCAGCACAGTAGACGAGCTTGGCGTTGAGGCCCGCGAGGGTCGCGTAATCGAGGCCGAGCTTGCGGATCGCACCCGGGCGCATGTTGTGGACGAAGACGTCGGCACTCTCGACGAGGCGGAGGAGGGCCGCGCGGTCCTCGGCCTGCTTGAGGTCGAGCATCACGCTCTTCTTGTTGCGGTTGAGGTTGAGGAAAAGCGGGCCCATGCCTGCGTGGCGCGAGGCGTCGATGTCGCGGCAGATCTCGCCCGCCGGCGATTCGATCTTGATCACCTCGGCGCCGAGGTCGGCCAGCATGAGCGTCCCGTAGGGCCCGAGCACGACCGTGGTGAGGTCGAGCACCCGGACGCCGGAAAGGAGCGCTCTCATCGCCCGGCGCCGAGCGGGGGGCTGTAGACGATGAGGAGCTCGAGCGCCTCGGGCCCCAGGCTCACCACCTCATGCTCGACCCCGGGCGGAATGCGGATCACCGTCTCCGGCCCGCATTCCTCTGGCGCAGCAGGGCCGAGGCTGACGCGCGCGCGGCCCGCCAGCACGTAGACGACCTGCGCCTCGACCTCGTGCTTGTGCCGCTCGGCGACCCCGCCCGGCTCGAGCGTGCCGTGCACCAGCTCGAAGCGGCCGTTGAAGCCGGGGCCCACGAGGCGGCGGTTGCGCGTGCCGCTGTGACCCGGCGGACTGTAGGTAGAGAGCTCGCGAAGCCGCGCGATCTCGCCGCGCGCCGCCCTCGCAGACTCATTTGGCATGACAGTCATCGCGCACCCCGCATGACATAGGACAGAAGCGCTACTTGAGCCCGAAATAGGCGCGGCGCAAGGCGTCGTTCTCGTGCATGGCGGCAACCGATCCGGCGAAACCGATGCGCCCGCCCTCGAGGGTGTAGACGCGGTCGGCGAGCTCGAGGAACTTGACGTTCTGCTCGGCGATCAGGAGCGAGAGCCCGGTGGCGCGGAACTGGACGAGCACGCGGATCACCTCCTTGACGAAGAGCGGGGAGAGCCCGGCCGACGGCTCGTCCATGACGAGGAGCTTGGGATCCCCGGCGAGCGCCTTGGCGATGCCGAGCATCTTGCGCTGGCCGCCCGAGAGGCTGCTCGCGAGCGCCTTGCGCCGCTCGGCGAGGGCGGGAAAGATCGCGTAGAGCTCGGCCATGCGCGCCTTAAGCGCCGCCGCCGCCATGAACTGGCCGCCGATGCGCAAGTTCTCGTCCACGCTCAGGCCCGGGAAGCAGCCGGTCTCCGACATATAGACGATGCCCGCGCGCACGCGCCGGTCGGTGCGCAGCGTCGTGATGTCCTCGCCGCGGAAGCGGATGTCGCCGCGCCAGGCCGCAATGAGGCCCATCAGCACCTTGAGCAAGGTCGTCTTGCCGGCGCCGTTGGCCCCGAGCAACACCACGGTTTGCCGCTCGTCGACCGCAATGCCGGCGCCCCACAGCACCTGGACGCGGCCGTAGCCGGCCTCGAGCGCGCTTGCCGCCAAGAGCTCAGCCGCCATTTTCCGTCCCCAGGAACACCTCGACGACCTGGCGGTCCTTGACCGCGTCCGCGAGCACGCCCTCGAAGATCTCGCGTCCGGCATTGAGCACGATGACCCGGTCGGTCACCTGGTCGATGAAGCCCATGAGATGCTCGACGACGAGGAGTGCAACGCCCCCGCGCGCGAGTGCTTTGAGCCGCTCCGCGACGCGGTCGAGCTCGGCCGGATTGAGCCCGGCCGCGAGCTCGTCGACGCAGAGAAGCCGCGGGCCCGTGGCGAGCGCGCGCGCGAGGTCGAGCATCTTCTGCTGCACGCTGTTGAGCTCGGCGGCGGGCCGCCCTACTTGGCCGTCGAGCTCGAGGGAGGCAAGCAAGCCGGCGATGTCGAACGTAGCACCGTTCCGCCCGCCGTAGGTCGCCGCCACTTCGACGTTCTCCTTGACCGTCAAGGTGAGGAACGGTTTCGGCACCTGGAAGGTGCGGTTGATGCCGAGATGGACGAGGCGGTGGGACTTGAGCCCGCCGATCTCGCGGCCCGCATAGACGAGGGTGCCGCCGTCGGGCGGGTAGAGACCCGAGATGACGTTGATGCACGTAGTCTTGCCCGAGCCGTTGGGGCCGACGAGGCCGAGGATCTCGCCCGGCATGAGATGGAAATTGAGCCCGTCGAGCGCGCGGAAGGCGCCGAAGCGCTTGACCAGGCCTTCGACGCGGAGGAGCGGCTCGCCGGCGGCCGCGTTTGCGCGCTCAAGGGACATCGATGCCCCAGCGCCTGAAGAGCGAGACGAGGCCGTTCGGCAGGAACAGCACGAGGCCCACGATGAGCAGCCCGTAGATGAGCTGGAAGTATTGCGGAGTCGAGATGCCGATCGTGTTGTAGATGCCGTAGAGAATGACGACGCCGAGGATCGGCCCGGTGATGGTGGCGATGCCGCCGAAGAGCGCGAAGACGATGGCGAAGATGCTGAAATCCGGGCTGAACACGGTCTCCGGATAGAAGACCGAGACGTACCAGGCGAAGACTCCGCCGATGAGGCCGGCGATGAGCGCGCTCAGGAGCCAGGCAATCACGCGCCCGCGCACCACGTTGATGCCCGCCATGCCGGCGCTGATCGCATCCTCGCGGATCGCCTGGAGCGAGAGCCCGAAGCGCGAGTTGCGCAGATAGACGACGAGGCCAAGGGTCAAGGCCATGAAGGCGACCGCCGTGCCATAGCTCAAATTGGGGCTGAATACGCCCGAGAGGCTGATGCCGTAAGGGCCCTTGGTGATGTCCTCGAGGTTCGGGTTCGAGACGATCTGGAACACGGCGAGCGAGGCCGCGAGATTGGCGATGGCGAAATAAGCCCCCGAGAGGCGCAGGAGCGGGGTGAGCAGGAGGCCGAGCAGGAGTGCCGCGAGCGCACCCGCGCCGAGGGCGGGGAATGGGGTCATGTGAAGATGGATGACGGCGAGCGAGAAGCCGTAGGCACCCGTGCCGAAGAAGCCCGCGTAGCCGAAGGGCAAGTAGCCGGTAAAGCCGTAGATGACGTTGACCCCCTGCGCCAAGGTCAGGAACACCACGAAATTGAAGAGGAGGAGCTGGTTCGAGTAGAGAAACGGCAGGAATGCCGCCGCCACTACGACCGGCACGAGGACGAGGAGCGCGTGGCGGAGTGCTCTAGGCACGGCGCACCTGCCGCCCGAGGAGCCCGCTCGGCCGCACCAGAAGGATGAAGATGAGGAGGAGATAGGGCAGCAGATTGGCCCAGGAGCTGAAGTAGCTCTGCATGAACATCAGCGAGATGCCGTAGACGATGCCGCCGAGCACGGTGCCGAGCGGATTGCCGAGCGAGCCGACCACGATCACGGCGAAGGAGGTGATGTTGATGTCGACGCCCATCGCAGGCGTCACGCTGCCGAGCATGAAGGGCGCGAACACGCCGGCCGTGGCGGCAAGCGCGAGCCCGATGCCGAAGGCGATCGCCGAGACCTTGTGCACGTCGATCCCCGTCGCCAACGCCTCCTCGCGATGCACCATCACGGCGCGCGTCAGATAGCCGATGCGGGTACGGTAGAGATAAAGATAGATGCCGAGCACGGCCAAGCCGCTCGCGATGCCGCTCACGATCCAGGCGGCGGGAAAGCTCTGGCCCAGGAGCTTGACCGGTCCGCTGCCGAGCACGTTGCCGGGGATCGAGCGCTCGCTCGTGCCGAAGGCGATGGTGGTGAGCGCCTCGATCACCTGGGAGAGGCCGAAGAAGAGGATGATCGACAGCATCTCCGGATCCTTGGCGGTGAGAAGCCGCGGCACGAAGAGATAGTAGAGCGGCAGGCCGAGGAGCGCGAAGGCGGCGAGGATCAGGAAGACGGAGATGAGCGGGTTGACGCCCGCGAGATTGAAGAGCCAGAACGCGGCGAAGGCCCCCAGCATCAGGAAATCGCCGTGCGCCAGATTGACGATGCGCATGACGCCGAAGGTGAGGTTGAGGCCGAGCCCGACCAGGCTGAAATAGAGACCGAAGAGGAGCCCGGCGAGAAGCGTGTACTCGAGCATCGCTAGCGCTCCGATTCGGAAATTCGTCTCATCCGGAAATAACCGTCATTGCGAGCGCAGCGAAGCAATCCAGCGCGCCTGGTGCGAAACCCTCTCTGGATTGCTTCGGCGCCCTTCGGGCGCCTCGCAATGACAAGTTTTTTCCTGATGTCGTGAATTTCAGAACCAGCACACCGGTGCTCGCTCGCCTTGATGCAGACGTCGCCCCTTCTCCACCGCTCCGCTGCGCGGCTCGAGCCCCCTGGAAAGGAGAGCGGGAATTCAGGCATCACGCAATTGCATGCACCAAGCGGCCGCTCACGGCCGGAGGCCTGGCGGCATCCAAGAAGCTCCGTGCCCGCGCCTCGCTGCCGCTCACTTCGCGGGATAGACCGGCTTCCCCGTCGCCACCTCGTGGGGGTAGACCACGACGAACTTGACGCCCTCCTTGCCGTCGGACTCGATCTGGCCGAGGGGCGTGATCTCGCCGATCTGGGCGCCCATCTCGTCGAGCTCGAAGGTGCCGTCGATGGTCTTGAGCTTGCCCGAGAGGCTGAAGATCGCCTTCCTGAGCTCGAGCTGATCGAGGCTCGTCGCGGCCGCGAGGGCCGACTCCAGCACCAGGCCCGTCGTGTAGCCCGCGACCGAGTTGAAACCGAACTCGACCTTGGCGTCGGGATACTTCTTCTGCCAGGCCGCGCGGAACTCGGCGAGCGACATGCCGAACTCGGGCTTGTACTCGATCGCCGAGGAGGGCACGTAGGTGAAGACGTGCTCGAGGCCCTTGACGCCCACGTTCTTCTCGAGGAGCTCGGTCTCGAGGCCGGGATAGATCGCGAACAGCCACTTGAACCTTATGCCGCCGTCCTGGAGGTTGCGCAGGAACGAGATGTCGTTGTTGGGATAGCCGAGCTCGACCACGGCGTCGGGATTGGTCGCGCTGATGTTGTTGATGAGGACGGTGTAGCTCGTCGTGTTGGTCGGCACGCCCTGATCGTAGACGATCTCGACGGGCGCCTTGCTCTCCTTGATGAAGGAGCGCACCGCGTTCGCCTGCGTGCCGGTGAAATCGTTGGTCGAGTAGAGAATGGCAATGCGCTTGATGCCGAGCGCGGGCCCGTCCTTGGTGAGGAAGTCGGCGACGTACTTGGGCCAGATGGTCGAGACCGGATCGGACATCAGCGCGATGTAGGGATTGTCCTTGGTGAAGAAGGTGGCCCCGGTGCCGGTCTGGTCGATCAGCAGCATCTTGTGGTCGCGCGCGATGGGGACCGCGACCGAGGTGAGCACCGAGCCCGAATCCGAGACCAGGATATCCACCTTGTCCTGGGTGATGAGCTGGTTGTAGAGCGTCGCCGCGGTCGCCGTGTTGCTCTGGTCGTCGTATTCCACGAGCTTCAAGGGAATCTTCTTGTTGAAGGCCTTGACGAACACCCCGCCTTCCGCGTTCTTCGCGTCGGCCCACAGCTTGAGCCCGTAGTGAACGGGCATGGAGATGCTGGCGAAATTGCCCGAGGATGCGTAAAGCGTGCCGAGCTTTATTTCCGAAGGCGCGTCGGCGGCGCGGGCGGAGCAAGTAATCGCGACAAACGATCCGATCAATACTCCGCATATCAAGGTGCGAACCATTTGTCTCCTCCCGCAATATTCTTAGTTTGCCGGCGAACCTTACCGCCCGCGCCGCACGGAGTCAACCGCAGCGCGGGGCTCGACTGGTGCTAGAATGGCGCCGACGCGCAACCTTTGGCCCCGGGACATGAGCGCCGAAAAAGCCCCTGCCCTCCTCGCCCTCGACTGGGGTACCACCTCGTTGCGCGCCTTCCTCGTGGCGGCCGACGGAACCGTCGCCGAGCGCCGCAGCACGCAGCAAGGCATCCTTCAGGTGAAAGACGGCGACTTCGATGCCGCGCTCGAGGAGATCGCCGGCGCCTGGCTCGCGCGCCATCCCGAGCTGCCGGCACTCGCCTCCGGCATGATCGGCAGCCGGCAAGGCTGGCGCGAGGCGCCCTATGCCGAGGCCCCGGCCGGATTGGCGGAGCTCGCGAAGGGGCTCGTCTCGGTCGCAGGCCGCCAGGGACGCCGCCTCGCGATCGTGCCGGGCGTGGTCTATCGTGCCGCAGCTGCACCCCCTGACGTGATGCGCGGGGAGGAGACGCAGATGCTGGGGGCACTCGCCGCCGCTCGGCCCGACGAGCCCACGGTCTTCGTGTTGCCGGGCACGCACAGCAAATGGGCGATCGCGCAAGCGGGGCGTATCGTCTGGTTCGCCACCTTCATGACCGGCGAGCTCTATGCCGTGCTCAAGGCCGAGAGCATCCTCGGCCGGCTCATGGCGGGCGAGGCCGAGGATGCGCGAAGCTTCCAGCGCGGCCTCGCGCGCGCCGCCGATGCATCGCCGGCTGCAGGTGCGCTCCTCCACAAGCTCT
>DATEQI010000319.1:0-2676 GCA_035272805.1 Alphaproteobacteria bacterium
CCACGCGGAACCAAGGGATGTCGCCCGCGTAGTCGGTCGCGCGCTCGCTTTTCGCGGGCAGGCCGAGGGTGGCCTCGAGTGCCTTCAAGGTAGCGACATAGCTCGTGTGGGTGGGGGTCGCACCCTTGGCGCGCAAGAGGACCTGCACGAGCCGGCCCACGCCGGGGTCCATCTGGAAGAGTGCTATGAAGCGCACCCCGCCGAGAATCACGTCGTCGACGACCTGCATCACGAAGCTGTCGCGGTAGTAGATCGGCGCCGGGAGCTTCTTGAGGCGAGAACCGAAGGCCGCCGCGAGCTCGTCCATGGTCATGCCCCAGCGCGCCTTGTCCCAACCGGCAAGATCGCCACCTTGCGCCCTCGCGGGGACGACCGGCAGCAACGCCGCCGCGGACAATAGGACAAGCGCCGCGACGGCCCTCACATGAAGCGCGGCTCGTAGCCCTCGATGGTGCCGTAAGGCTTGGGCCATGGCATGGCGTATCCCTGCTTCGTCGCCATATGGCGCGTCCAATAGGGATCGTAAAGATGCGCGCGCGCCAGCACGCAGAGATCGGCGCGCCCCGCCGCGAGCACGCTGTTCACGTCCTCGAAGGTCGAGATGCTGCCCACGGTCATGGTCGCGATTTCGGCCTCGAGCCGCACGCGGTCCGAGAACGGCGTCTGGAAGAGACGGCCGTAGACCGGCTGCTGCTCGGGCACCACCTGCCCCGCCGAGACGTCGATGATGTCGCAGCCCCTTGCCTTGAGCGCACTCGCGAGCCGCACCGCGTCCCCGCCTGCGAAGCCGCCCGGCACCCAGTCCGTCGCCGAGATGCGCACCGAGATGGGCTTCGCCTCGGGCCATGTCGCGCGCACCGCCGCGAAGACCTCGAGCGGATAGCGCATGCGTCCCTCGAGGCTGCCGCCATACTCGTCCGTGCGCCTGTTGGTGAGCGGAGAGAGGAAGGAGGAGAGGAGATAGCCGTGCGCGAAGTGGAGCTCGAGAAGGTCGAAGCCGGCCTCCTCCGCCATGCGCGCCGCAGCGACGAAATCCTCGCGCACCTTATCCATGTCGGCGCGCGTCATCGCCCGCGGCACCTGACTGTGCGCGAGATAGGGTAGGGCCGAGGGCGCCATGATGGGCCAGGCGCCCGCGGCGAGCGGCTCGTCGTAGCCCTCCCAGGCGAGCCTCGTGGCCCCCTTGCGGCCGGCGTGCGCCAACTGCATGCCGATCTTGGCGAAGCTGTAGCGATGCACGAACTCGACGATGCGGCGCCAGGCCACGACATGCTCGGGCTTGTACATTCCCGCACAGCCCGGCGTGATGCGCCCCTCTTTGCTCACGTCCGTCATCTCGGACATGACGAGGCCGGCGCCGCCGAGCGCGCGGCTGCCGAGATGGACGAGATGCCAATCGTCGATCGTGCCGTCCTCGGCCGAGTATTGGCACATGGGGGAAACGACGACGCGGTTCTGCAGCACGAGCTCGCGCAGGCGGAAGGGCGTGAACATGGGCGGCGTCGCATCCGTCGCCACGTTGACGCCGGACTGGTTGGCCGCCTTGGCTGCGAACCAGCGGTCGACCTCGCCGACGAAGGCGGGGTCGCGCAGCTTGAGGCTCTCGTGGCTGATGCGCAGCGAGCGCGTGAGCAGGCTGAAGGCGAACTGGATCGGCTCGAGCCGCGCGTAATAGCGCTCGCTCTCCTCGAACCAGCGCTGGCTCACGAGTGCCGCGCGCTGCAGCGCCTCGACCTCCGGCCGGTGCCTCGCCTCATAGTCGGCGAGTGCGGCAGGGATGTCGTCGGCACGCGCCGTGACCGCGCCCGCGAGTGCGATTGCATCCTCGATCGCGAGCTTGGTGCCCGAGCCGATCGAGAAATGGGCCGTATGCGCCGCATCGCCGATGAGGACGAGCCTGCCGAAGTGCCAGCGCCGCGTGCGGACGTTGGGGAAATTGCGCCAGATCGAGCGGTTCGCGAGAAGGCCGGCGCCGCCGAGCTCGCGCGCGAAGAGTCTTTCGCAATAGGCGACCGCCGCGGCCTCGTCGTTCGCATCGAGGCCCGTCCGCGCGAAGGTCTCGGCCGTGCATTCGACGATGAAGGTGGCCCGCCCCGCCTCGTACTGATAGGCGTGCACGCGCCAAAGCCCGTGCTCGTTCTCCTTGAAGATGAAGGTGAAGGCGGGAAAGCGCGCCGTTGTGCCGAGCCAGATGAAGCGGTTGGGACGGAAATCGATCTCGGGCTCGAAGGCGTCCGCATAAGCCTTGCGCAGCACCGAGTTGACGCCGTCCGCCGCCACCACGAGGTCGCACTCGGCGAAAGGCCCCGCGTCCGCGAACTCGTGCTGGAAGGCGAGCTTGACGCCAAGTGCGAGCGCGCGCTCCTTAAGGACGTTGAGAAGCGCCTTGCGCGAGCAGCCGCAGAAGCCGTGGCCCGTCGAGCGCAGGACCTCGCCCTTGAAATGGATGTCGATGTCGTCCCAATGGGCGAGGCGGCGGCGGATCTCGGCGTAGCTCTCGGCATCCGCGTCGCCGAGGTTGGCCAGCGTCGCGTCGGAGAAGACGACGCCGAAGCCGAAGGTGTCGTCGGGGCCGTTGCGCTCGTAGACCGTCACGTCGGCGTGCGCCCAGGCCTTCTTCATGAGAATGGCGAAGTAGAGCCCGCCCGGCCCGCCGCCCAAGCACGCAATTTTCAT
>DATEQI010000320.1:0-3595 GCA_035272805.1 Alphaproteobacteria bacterium
CTGGACGAAGAGCTCGTTGATGAAGCCCGGGCCGTCCTTGACTTCGTGCAGATCGTCGAACTGCTCGCGGCCCCGGGCGCTCACGTAGTCCGTCTTCTCGAGCTCCTTGATCACGGCGTCCGTGTCGGTCGAGCCGGCGCGCTTGGCGGCCTCCGCGTAAATGTAGACGGCGTCGTAGCCTCCGCTTGCGGTATAGACCGGGGCGCGGTTGTAGGCCTTCACGAAGCTGTCCCACCAGGGGATCGTCTTGGGCGTCAGAGGGGCGCGCAGCACGAAGTTGGTCGATACCTCGCTGATCGCCTTGCCGCCCACGCGGTCGAAGAAGTTGGCGTCCTGGCCCTTCACGTCGATGCCGCCGATCGGCACCGGCACCTTGGCGTCGTACCACTGCTTGACGAATACGTCGGACGCCGCGTGCGAGAGGATGATCATGAGATATTGCGCGCCGCTGTCCTTCACCTTGGCGAAGATCGGCGAGAAGTCGGCGGTCTGCACGTCGAAGAACTCCGCGATCGGCACCTCGAGGCCCGCCGCCTCGGCTCCCGTCTTCATCGCCGGCACCATGTCCTGCACCCATTTCGCGTTCTCGCCGAGGATGGCGATGCGCTTGTAGCCGAGCTCGCCCTTGAGCATGCCCGTGATGTAGTCGAGCAGGCCCTTCGCTTGCTTAGCCGAATTGATGGGATTGACGCGGAAGATGTACTTGTAGTGCTCGTAGTCGTCCTTGACCTTCTGCTGGATCGAGGGCGAGGCGGAGCCGATGCCGAGATAGATCGTCTTGGCGCGCGAGATGTGCGGCAGCTCGGCCAGCGTCACCCCGCTGTCGTAGCCGCCGATGAGCACGTCGACGTGGTCCTCGCCGGTCAACTTGTTGACCGCGGCGATGCCCGTCTTCGGGCCCTCGGCCATCGCCTCGCCCTCGTCGGCGACGACCATCTGGAGCTTGCGGCCGTTGACCCCGCCCTGGGCGTTGATCTCGTCGATGGCGAGCTTGGCGCCGTCGACGCAATCGCGCCCGACCTGGACCTGGATCGCCGTGGTGATGCCGATCAAGATCGGCTTCTCATCCGCGAATGCCGCCCCGGCCCAGCTGCCGGCAAGCGCGATTGCGGCGCCGGCCGCGAGCAGAGAGACGATACGCTGTCTCATGGCAACCTCCTTAAGCTTGCTTTGATGTCTGTAGCGAGAGCGAGTGCCGCGGGCGAGCATGCGCGAGCGAGCTCGGCACTCCGGCACCCTCTATCGAATATGCTCCCCATGCCACGCATGGCGCCTTCTTGCTTCTTGGCATTGGGGGCGCCCTCGAGGGCGTCCTCCTCCCAGCATGGAAGAGCAATATCACAGGCATACGCGGATGGGAAATCGCGATGTCGGGGGCCGTGCGCCGATCTCAGCGGTGCTCGGAATTCAGGCAAGGCCGCCGGCGCTCTCACGCGGCGGGGGCCTCGAGCGGTCGCAGGCCTAGGCGGGAGAAGAGGGTGCGGTCGCGCTCGGGGAGCGGATTGTCCGTGGTCAGAAGCCGCGGGCCAATGAAGATCGAGTTGGCGCCGGCAAGGAAGCAGAGTGCCTGGGTCTCGTCGCTCATCTCTTCGCGGCCGGCCGAAAGGCGCACGACCGAGCTCGGCATGAGGATGCGCGCGACCGCGATGGTGCGCACGAACTCGAGCGGATCGAGGCTGGACGTGCCGTGGAGCGGGGTGCCGGGGGCCTGGACGAGAAGGTTGATCGGCACGCTTTCCGGCGGGGTCGGCAGGCTGGCAAGGGTCGCGAGCAGCCCGATGCGATCTTCGCGGCTCTCGCCCAGCCCTACGATGCCGCCGCAGCAGAGCTTGAGCCCGGCGGCGCGTGCGTGAGCGAGGGTTTCGAGCCGGTCCGCATAGGTCCGCGTGGTGATGATGGCGCCGTAATGCTCGGGCGAGGTGTCGAGATTGTGATTGTAATAGTCGAGCCCGGCGGCACTCAGGCGCTGGGCTTGCGCCGCCGAGAGCATGCCGAGCGTGGCACAGGTCTCGAGTCCGAGGGCCTTGACCCCCGCCACCATCGCGCATACCGCATCGAGTTCCTTGTCCTTGGGATTGCGCCAGGCGGCCCCCAGGCAATAGCGCGTGGCGCCATTCTCCTTTGCCAGGCGCGCTTCGGCGATCACGGTCTCGAGCGGCAGGAGCTTGCTTGCCGCGACTCCGGTCTCGTAGCGCGCACTTTGCGGGCAATAGGCGCAGTCCTCCGGGCAGCCGCCCGTCTTGATGCTGAGCAAGGTCGCAAGCTCGACCCGGCTCGGATCGAAATGCGCGCGATGCACGCTTTGCGCGCGGAAGACGAGCTCGGGGAAGGAGAGCGCGAAGAGCGTCGCCACTTCTTGGCGCGACCAGCGCGCGCTCTCAGACGCGGGCGCGGCAGGTGTGGCGGCGGCTGAAGTCGGCATGGTCATTGCGGTCACCTCCCGGGGCGCCCTGGAGTGCGAACCGCCTCCCATACAGGATCAACCGCTGCCCCGCAATGGAGCAACCACGGGGCTGGCATCGGCGTTGGAGGCGGTGCCGCAGCCTATACACGACACGGCATTGCCGTGTTATCATCGCGCGCCAGCTTGGCCTGGAGCGGGGAGGCGCATGGAGGACAGCATCGTGGCGGCGCCGGCGCGGCGCCGGCAGTTCGCCTTGGTTCTGATCAAGCCGTCGCACTACGACGACGACGGCTACGTCATTCAATGGCTGCGCTCGGCGATCCCGTCGAACACGCTGGCCTCGCTTTTCGGGCTGGCGCGCGACTGTGCCGAGCGCCGCGTGCTGGGCGATGACGTCGAGATCGTCATCACCGCACTCGATGAGACCAACACGCGCATCCGGCCCGAGCGCATCGCGCGCGAGATCGCCCGCGTGGGGGTCGGCATGGTCGGGCTGGTGGGCGTACAGTCGAACCAGTTCCCCCGCGCCATGGACATCGCCCGGCGCTTGCGCGCTTGCGGCACTCAGGTCGTGATCGGCGGCTTCCACGTCTCGGGCTCGCTCGCCATGCTGCCGGGGATGCCGCCCGAGCTCGCGGAGGCGCAGCGCCTCGGCATCTCGCTCTTTGCCGGGGAGGCCGAAGGGCGGTTCGAGCAGGTTCTCAAGGACGCATGGCAGGGCACGCTCAAGCCGCTCTACAACTACATGGACGACTTGCCGGCGCTCGAGGGCGTGCCGCTGCCGCACTTGCCCGCGACCCGCATCAAGCGCACGGGCGGGGCGCTCACCAGCTTCGACGCCGGGCGCGGTTGCCCCTTCCAATGCTCGTTCTGCACCATCATCAACGTGCAGGGACGCCAGTCGCGCCGGCGCTCGGCCGACGACGTGGAGGGCATTATCCGGCGCAATCTGGCGCAAGGCATCAACCGCTTCTTCATCACCGACGACAATTTCGCGCGCAACAAGGATTGGGAGCCCATCTTCGACCGCTTGATCGCCATGCGCGAGGGCGAGGGGGCCGACATCAAGTTCGTCATCCAGGTGGATACGCTCTGCCACCGCATCCCGAATTTCATCGCCAAAGCGGGCCGCGCCGGCGTCAACCGGGTCTTCATCGGGCTCGAGAGCATCAACCCGGACGCGCTCCTCGG
>DATEQI010000321.1:0-4131 GCA_035272805.1 Alphaproteobacteria bacterium
GATCATGCTCGGGGCCTACAGCGCCTATGTGGTGCAGCAGCTCTTCATCGCCTTCCTGCCGCCCTCGCTCTTCGACTTCTATCTCATCGTCTCCGTGCCGGTCGCCTTCCTCGCGGCGGGTGCCATGGGGGTGGCCCTCGAGCGCGGCATCATCCGCTTCCTCTACGGCCGCCCGCTCGAGACCATGCTGGCGACCTGGGGGATCAGCCTCGTCCTGCAGCAGCTCGTGCGCTCGATCTTCGGCGCGCCCAACAAGGCGGTGTCGAACCCTTCCTGGATGACCGGCGGCTTCGAGCTCATCGGCGGCTTCACCGTGACCTGGAACCGGCTCTACATCGTGATCTTCTGCTTCCTCATCCTGGGCGCCCTGGCCCTCGTGCTGAAGCGCACCTCCTACGGCCTCAACGTCCGCGCGGTGACGCAGAACCGCGAGATGGCCTCGGTCATGGGCATCCCGGTCGCGCGCATCGACGCGCTCACCTTCGGCCTCGGCTCGGGCATCGCCGGCATGGCGGGGGTCGCCTTGAGCCAGATCGGCAACGTGAGTCCCAACCTCGGCTCGCTCTACATCGTCGACAGCTTCCTCGTCGTGGTGTTCGGCGGGGTCGGCAGCCTCATGGGCACGCTCGTGGGGGCGATGGGCCTCGGCATCGCCAACAAGTTCCTCGAGCCCTTCGCCGGCGCCATCCTCGGCAAAGTCCTGATCCTCGTGGCGATCATCCTGTTCATCCAGAAGCGGCCGCGCGGGCTCTTCGCGCTCAAGGGCCGGGCGGCGGAGAGCTAGGTCATGGCTTTCGCCGCCCGACGCTTCACCACGCTCCTCGACCTCCGCGGCTGGGCGTGCTTTTTCGGCCTGGGCCTGGTGCTCGTCCTGGGCATACCGCTCCTCAACGGGGCGGTGCCGCCGCAGTCCGCCTTCCACCTCGGCGACTATCTCATCCCGCTCTTCGGCAAATACCTCTGCTTTGCCATCCTCGCCCTCGCCATGGACCTCGTGTGGGGCTACGCCGGCATCCTGAGCCTCGGCCACGGCGCCTTCTTCGCCCTCGGTGGCTATGCCTTCGGCATGTATCTCATGCGCTCGATCGGCACCTTGGGCGTCTACAAGAACGCGATCCTGCCGGACTTCATGGTCTTCCTCAATTGGAAGCAGCTGCCCTGGTACTGGTACGGCTTCGACCATTTCTGGTTTGCGGCGCTGATGACCTTTGCCGTCCCCGGCCTGCTCGCCTTGGCGCTCGGCTGGTTCGCCTTCCGCTCGCGCGTGACGGGCGTCTATCTCTCGATCATCACCCAGGCCATGACCTTCGCGCTCCAGCTCGCCTTCTTCCGCAACGACATGGGATTCGGCGGCAACAATGGCCTCACCGATTTCAAGACGCTGCTCGGCTTCGATGTGCACGCGCCGGCGACGCGCATGGGCCTCTACCTCGCCTCTGCCTTAGCCCTCGCCCTTGCCTTCCTCTTCTGCCGCTTCATCGTCACCTCCAAGCTCGGCCGCGTGCTGCTCGCGATCCGCGACTCCGAGGCGCGGGTGCGCTTCATCGGCTATTCGGTGACCAACGCCAAGCTCTTCGTCTTCACCGTCTCGGCCATGATCGCGGGATTGGCGGGGGCCCTCTACGTGCCTCAGGTCGGCATCATCAATCCAAGCGAGTTCTCGCCGGCGAGCTCGATCGAGGTCGCCGTCTGGGTCGCGGTCGGCGGGCGCGGCACGCTCGCAGGTGCCGCGGCCGGCGCCGTGCTCGTCAACCTCGCCAAGACCTACTTCACGGGTGCTGCCCCCGAGATGTGGCTCTTCTTTCTGGGCGCCCTCTTCATCCTGGTGACGCTCTTCTTCCCGCGCGGCATTGCCGGCATGGCGCGGCAGTGGCGGGAATGGTGGAGCGCGCGGCGGGCGGTGCTCGCGCGGGGCGGCGATGACTGAGGCGTTGGTGCTGATGCCGTCCGAAGCGTCCCGAGGCATGTTGATCGCGGCGGCTCCGGGGCCGGCGGCGGACACGCATCTCTATCTCGACGGCGTTTCCGTCAGCTTCGACGGCTTCAAGGCGTTGAACGAGCTCTCCCTCGTCATCAACAAGGGCGAGCTCCGCACGATCATCGGTCCGAACGGCGCGGGCAAGACGACGATGATGGACGTCGTCACCGGCAAGACGCGGCCGGACAAGGGCGAGGTCTTCTTCGACGGCAAGATCGACCTTACCAAGCTCGAGGAGAGCGCCATCGCCAATTTGGGCATCGGGCGCAAGTTCCAGAAGCCGACGGTTTTCGAGAACCTCACGGTGTTCGAGAATCTCGAGCTGGCGCTGAGGACCGCGCGCGGCATCTGGCGCACGCTTCTCTACCGCATGAGGAGGGAGCATCGTGCGCGCATCGAGGATATCCTCGTCACCATCGGTCTCACCGACCGGACGGGTGCCATTGCCGGCACGCTGAGCCACGGGCAGAAGCAGTGGCTCGAGATCGGCATGCTGCTCATTCAGGACGCGCAGCTCCTGCTGCTCGACGAGCCCGTCGCGGGCATGACCGATCACGAGACGGAGACCACGGTCGAGCTTCTCCTTGCCATCGCGGGACCGCGCACCGTCGTCGTGGTCGAGCACGACATGGAGTTCGTGCGCCGCCTGGGTGCCAGGATCAGCGTGCTTCACGAGGGCTCGGTGCTCGCCGAGGGCACGGTCGAGCACGTGCAGAACGACCCGCGCGTCATCGAAGTCTATCTGGGGCGCTGAGATGCTGGCCGTCGAAGGCGTCAATCTCTACTACGGCGCGAGCCACGCGCTCAGGGACGTGAGCATCACCGCCGAGGTGGGCAAGATCACCTGCCTCCTGGGGCGCAACGGGGTCGGCAAGACGAGCCTCTTGCGCGCCATCTGCGGCCTCAATCCCATCGCCAGCGGGCGCATCGAATGGGAAGGGCGCGATCTCAAGCACCTCAAGCCCTATGAGCGCGCGCGGCTCGGCATCGCGTTGGTGCCGCAGGGACGCGAGATCTTCCCGCGCCTGACCGTGCTCGAGAATCTCATGACCGGGCTCGGCACCTTGCCCCGCGCGATCCGCAACATCCCCGGAGAGATTTTCGAGCTCTTCCCCGTGCTCAAGGCGATGGCAGCGCGTCGCGGCGGCGACCTCTCCGGCGGACAGCAGCAGCAGCTCGCCATCGCCCGCGCGCTCGTCATGCGCCCTCGGCTCCTCATCCTCGACGAGCCCACCGAGGGCATCCAGCCCTCGATCATCAAGGAGATCGAGCGCGTCATCCGCAAGCTGGCCGGACGCGGCGACATGGCGATTCTGCTCGTCGAGCAGTATTTCGAGTTCGCGCGCCAGCTCGCCGACCGCTTCGCCGTCATGCAGCGCGGCGAGGTGGTACTTGCCGGCCCCGTCGAGGACATGGTGGAAGCCGAGGTTCGGCGCTACCTGACGGTTTAATTCGTCGTTGCGAGGAGGCGACCCCGGACTGGATCCGGGGGACGAAGCAATCCAGGATAGCCTGCCGGGATCTCGATTGCTTCGCCTTCGGCTCGCAATGACGCCTGTGGCGCGATGAAAACCTTCGTGGCAGCGGTTACACGAAAGCGCCATACTGGCGCGATGCGAGATCAGGTCCGCCTCGTCCGCGCGCCGGAGCCGCTCGAGCAACGTCTCGAGCGCTGTCACGGCGTGGCGGAGCTCGGCTTCGCGCCCACGAGCGGGGGGAGGGGGGCGATCCTGCGCCGCCTCTATCAGCAAACGCCGTGCCGCGTGCTGTTTCCGCGTCGAGAGGAAGACGATCTTTTGAGCGCCGTCTTGCTGACGACCTCGGGCGGGCTCACCGGGGGCGACAGCCTGGCCCTTTCGATCGAGGCGCTTGCCGGCGCCTCCGCCTCGGTCACCACGCAAGCCGCCGAGAAGATCTATCGCTCGCTCGAGAGCGACGCCCGGATCGAGGTGGCCCTCGGCGTGGGCGAGGGCGCCTGGCTCGAGTGGCTGCCGCAGGAGACCATCCTTTTCGAGGGCGCCCGGCTCTTGCGGCGGAACGAGGTGACCCTCGCACCCGGCGGACGGCTCCTCGCGGGGGAGATGCTGACCTTCGGCCGCGGCGCGCGCGGCGAGCGGCTCACGCGCGGGCGGCTGCACGATGCCTGGCGCGTG
>DATEQI010000322.1:0-2884 GCA_035272805.1 Alphaproteobacteria bacterium
GATAAACGGCGCTCACCGAGGGCACCGGGGTCTCCTCGCCGACGCCGACCTTGACGCGGATGCGCCTGTTGTACGTGAGGCTCAGGAGATTGTACACGACCTCGAAGCGCTCCGGCCGGTCGGGATAATCGGCGCCGCAGACATCCATCAGCTGCTCGAAGCGGCACTTGGGATCGTCGCGCAGGAAGGAGAGCACCTTCACGATCGCCTGGGGCCGCACGCCGAGCATGAGCTCGCCATGGCCGATCTCGGCCTTGAGAATATCGCTCGGCAATGCCGCAGAGAGGTAATCGCCGAGGTCCTTGAGCGGCTGGTCCATGATCCAATCCGAGGGGGCGAGTGGGCGCGCCTGCTACCGCGCGATGGTTCCCGTCCGCCTGATCTTCTTCTGAAGCTGCAGAATCCCGTAGACCAATGCCTCGGCGGTGGGAGGACAGCCGGGCACGTAGATGTCGACGGGAACGATGCGGTCGCACCCGCGGACGACGGAATAGGAATAGTGATAGTAACCGCCGCCGTTGGCGCAACTGCCCATGGAGATCACCCAGCGCGGCTCGGCCATCTGGTCGTAGACCTTGCGCAGCGCCGGCGCCATTTTGTTGCAAAGCGTGCCGGCCACGATCATCACGTCCGACTGGCGCGGGCTGCCGCGCGGCACCACGCCGAAGCGGTCGAGATCATAGCGGCTCATGTAGGCGTGCATCATTTCGACCGCGCAGCAGGCGAGCCCGAAGGTCATCGGCCAGAGCGAGCCGGTGCGCGCCCAGTTCACCAGCTTGTCGAGCTGGGCCACGACGAAGCCCTTGTCGGTGAGCTCGTCCGTCACCGTGCTCAGCAGCACGTCCTCGGCCGGCCCCTCCGCGCGCGCGCGGGAGGGCGTGCCTGTGAGAATGACCGGCTCTACTCCCATTCAAGCGCCCCTTTCTTCCACTCGTAGATGAAACCGACGGTGAGCACGCCCAAGAACGCGATCATCGACCAGAAGCCGAAGACCCCGATCTTGCCGAGCGTCACGGCCCAGGGGAAAAGGAAGGCGACTTCCAGATCGAAGATGATGAAGAGGATGGCGACGAGGTAATAGCGCACGTCGAATTTGGTGCGCGCGTCGCCGAAAGCGTCGAAGCCGCACTCATAGGCCGAAAGCTTCTCGGGGTTGGGGCGCTGGCGGGCGATGATAACGGAGGCGAGCACCAACACGCCCGAGATGGCCACGGCGATCCCGAGGAAGATCAGGATGGGCAGATAGTTTCTCAGCAGCTCTTGCATATCCGCGACCGTTGCCCCCGCACGCGGCCGATGAGGCCGCATGACACGCGCCGAAACGACCGCCTGCGGGGTCTAGCCCTGGCATGGGCACCCCGTGGCGCCGGTACTATATGTATAGGCGCCGGCAAAGGAAAGGAACAGTTTGCGCTCGAGTCCGCTCTCTTGCGAAGCGCCTTTTGCGGCCCGGTGCGGCCTTATGACGCGGGCGGGCATGCCGCATTTTTAGGCCATCTTCCAATAGCCCACTTCAAGCACGCCGCCAAGAGCGGCAAGGGCGGCCTCTGGACGCTCGATCTTGGAGGGATGGCGCGGGTCGAGGAGGCGTCGAGCCTCCCGAACGTCGCACCCGAGCCGCCGCGCGAGCTCGCTCTTGCTGATCCCCGTCGCGCGCATGGCCAAATAGAGCGCTGCCTGTGCCGCCGTATGCGCCGGCACCGCCACGCGTTGCTCGCCCTTGCGCGGCGGCGACGGTTGGGGAATGTCGTCGCCCCGGTTGATCCGCCCGGCGATCGCCTCATCGAGACAGTCGGCGGCCTCCGCGAGCGCCTCGCGCTCGTCATGGCCGCTGGTGAGCGCCTCGGGCAAATCCCGGAAGCTCACGATGTACTCGCCGTCCTCGTCGGGTTCGAGCTTCGCCGGATAGGCGAAATGGATGGCTCGCATGGGAATTCTCCTCGTCACCCGAGGGCTCGTCGCGGAGTCCATGGATTGCCGGGTCCGGCCCAGGCCCGTGCAATTTAGGACCCGCTGGGAAACTAGGTGAATCGTTTTAGTTGTCGTCACGCCCGCGAAAGCGGGTGTCCAGGGCTACCAAAACGTCGCATGGTCTTAGATTCCTGGATGCCCGCTTTCGCGGGTGTGACGACAGTGAAAAAGAGCGTGCAGGACTTATTGCCCAACGAGTCCTTAGGCTTCGAAAATGGCGGGAGCGACGGGACTCGAACCCGCGGCCTCCGGCGTGACAGGCCGGCGCTCTAACCGACTGAGCTACGCCCCCGCTGTTCCCCGGGTGGGGTGCCTGCATTTAGATGAGCGCCCCGGGGGTGTCAAGCAAGCCGCGGCAGCAAGCCCTCTGGCCGGCTGCCGCCCCGCTCACTCGGCGAGGAACTTGGCAATCCGCTCGCTCGCCTGGGCGATGCCCACCACGCCGTCCAGGTGACCGAGATTGCCTTGCAGCTCGAGGTACTCGACCGTGTTGCCCTGGGCCTTGAGCGCCTCGCCCGCCTCGCGGGAGTAGTCCGCAAAAAGCAGCAGGTCGCGGTGATCGGGCAGCAAGAGCACCTTCGCCTTGACCGCCTTCAAGCCCTCCTCGACCGTCGGCTTGCCGCCGAGCACGAAGAGCGCGTTGGCGCGCGCGAGGCAGATGAAATTGTTGGCATCCGAGAGCTTGGCGCGCGCCCGGCTGGCGTCGTCCTGCCATTTCTCGACGGCGTACTGGTTGCCCCACGCTTGCGCCGGATCCTTGGCCGGGTCCGCCCATTTGCGCCCGAAGGCCTCGCGCGCCCAGTCCGGCTGTCGGGCCTGGTAATTGACCAGCTTCATGCCAAGCGCCAGCCCCGCCACCGGCTCGGCCTTGCCGTAATAGTCGCCGTGGTTCCAGTTGGGATCGAGCATGATG
>DATEQI010000323.1:0-3681 GCA_035272805.1 Alphaproteobacteria bacterium
GCCTACCGGGATTTCGTGCTGCTCAACGCCGCGGCCGCCTTGCTCATCGCGGGCAAAGTCGCCACTTTGCCCGAGGGTGTCGCCCTGGCCGCCAAGGCGATCGATGAGGGCCGCGCCAAACGCGTGCTCGAGCGGCTTGTAGCCATTACCAACGACAAGCTCTAAGTAATCGCCATGGCGGACGTGCTCGAGCAAATCTGTGCCGACAAGCGCCGCGAGACGGCGCGGCGCAAGGGCGTCCGCGCGCTCGCCGAAGTCGAGGCGGCGGCGCGCAAGGCGCCGGCCCCGCGCGGCTTCGCCCGGCGCTTGAGCGCAGCACTCGCCGCCGGCCGCTATGGGCTGATTGCCGAGATCAAGCGCGCCTCGCCCAGCAAAGGGCTTATCCGGGCCGATTTCTCGCCCGCAACGCTGGCCCGCGCCTACGCCCGCGGCGGTGCCGCCTGTCTCTCGGTCCTGACCGATGAGCCCTATTTCCAAGGCCGGGACGCGGATCTGGTCGCCGCGCGCGAGGCCGTCGAGCTTCCGGTCCTGCGCAAGGACTTCATGCTCGAGCCCTACCAGATCGCCGAGGCGCGGGCGCTTGGCGCCGATTGCGTCCTCCTTATTCTCGCCGCCCTCGACGACGACGGTGCGATGAGCTTGGCCGAGGCTGCGCACGGCTGGGGCATGGACGTGCTGGTCGAGGTGCACGATTCCGACGAGCTCGCCCGCGCGCTTCTGTTGCCGTGTCAATTGCTCGGAATTAATAACCGCAATCTCAAAACTTTGGCCGTTGATGTTGCAACTACCGAGGAGCTTGCTCCGCGCGTTCCCAAGGATCGACTCGCGGTCTCCGAGAGCGGGCTCAAGGACCCGGCCGACCTCGCGCGCATGGCCCGGGCCGGGGTGCGCTGCTTTCTCGTCGGCGAGTCGCTGCTGGCGCAAGCGGACGTCGAGGCGGCGACGCGAGCGCTCCTGGCACCCTCGGCAGATGTGGCCGCCGCGCGGGCGAGGGCTTGAGCCATGGCGGAGCTCACTCATTTCGATGCCAAGGGCCAAGCCGTGATGGTCGACGTCTCGGACAAGCCCGAGAGCGAGCGGAGCGCCATCGCCGCAGGTGCCGTCCTGATGCAGCCGGCGACGCTCGCGCGCATCATGGAAGGCGGGGTCAAGAAGGGCGACGTGCTTGCCGTCGCCCGGCTGGCGGGCATCATGGCAGCCAAGCGAACGCCCGACCTCATCCCGCTTTGCCACCCCCTCCCCTTAACCGCGGTCGAAGTGGCGCTTAGCTGCGACCCCGCCCGCCATGCCGTTGATATTGTCGCGACCTGCAAGACGAAGGGGCGCACGGGGGTCGAGATGGAAGCCTTGACCGCGGTCGCCGTAGCGGCGCTCACGATCTACGACATGTGCAAGGCGATCGATCGGGCCATGTCCTTGAGCGAGATCAGGTTGATCGAGAAAAGCGGCGGCAAGTCAGGCCATTACAAGGCGAAATAATGATCTCGGTCGAAGAAGCGCTCGGCCGCATCCTGAAGGCCTTCTCCCCGCTTGCCGCCGAGCGGGTAAGCCTTGCCTCCGCCCTTGGCCGGGTCCTCGCCGAGGATGTGACGGCGCGTCTGACCCAGCCGCCCGCGGCGGTGTCGGCGATGGACGGCTATGCCGTGCGCGCCGCCGATGCCGCGCAAGTGCCGACGACCCTTCGCGTGGTCGGCTCGGCCCCGGCCGGAGGTGCTTATGGCGGGACGCTTCGCACCGGCGAGGCCGTGCGCATCTTCACGGGCGCGCCCCTTCCCGCGGGTGCCGACGCCGTCGTCATCCAAGAGGACACGACCGCCGAGGGCGACCGGGTCACCATTCGCGAGGTGGGGCGCGTCGGCCGCCACGTCCGCCCCGCCGGCCTCGACTTCAAGGCGGGCGAAGTCGGTATCAGTGCAGGCCGCAGGCTCGGGCCGCGCGACATCGGCCTGGCAGCCGCCATGAACGTGCCCTGGCTCAGCGTGCGCCGCCGTCCGCGCGTCGCCGTGCTCGCGACCGGCGATGAGATCGTCATGCCGGGCGATCCGCTCGGCCCCAACCAGATCGTGAGCTCGAATGCCTTGGCGCTTGCCGCGGCGATCACGGCCTGGGGCGGGGAGCCGATCAACCTCGGCATCGCCGCCGATACCAAGGAATCGCTCCAAGCGCTCGCCGCCGGTGCCGCCGGTGCCGATCTCCTGATTACCACCGGCGGCGCCTCGGTCGGCGAGCACGACCTCGTGCAAAGCGCCCTTGCCGAGCGCGGGCTTGCGGTCGATTTCTGGCAGATCGCCATGCGGCCTGGTAAGCCCCTCATCTTTGGCCGGCTCGGCACCACCCCCCTCCTCGGCCTCCCCGGCAATCCGGTCTCCTCGCTCGTCTGCGCCATCATCTTCTTGAGGCCCGCGATGGCGCGCATGCTCGGCCTCGGCACCTCCGAGGCGGGCTTTGCGAGCGCCCGACTCGGTTGCGATCTCGCGGCCAACGATCGCCGTCAGGATTACCTGCGCTCGCGCCTCGCGCGGGCCCCCGACGGCGGGATGGTGGCAACGCCCTTCGAGGTGCAGGACAGCTCCAATCTTTCCCGCTTGGCCCATGCCGACTGCCTGGTCGTGCGCCCGCCCTTCGCGCCTTCGGCCAAGGCGGGCGACGGAGTGACGATCATTCCCTTGGACGGACTCGCGCCCGCCATCTGAGTCGGCGCACGAAGCCACTTTGAAGCGAAAAAGGGGCAAAAAGCCTCTTGACCTCTTTCGGGAACTAAACTAGAACATGCGGTGACGTTTTGCTTTTGTTCTAGATTTAGTAGCTCTCCAGCCCGGGGGAAATAGATGCTGACGAAGAAACAACGCGAGCTCCTGATGTACATCGAGCGGCGGCTGCGCGAGAGCGGCATTTCGCCCTCCTTCGACGAGATGAAGGAGGCGCTCGACCTGCGCTCGAAATCCGGCATCCACCGCCTCATTACCGGGCTCGAGGAGCGCGGCTTCATTCGCCGCCTGCCGCACCGGGCGCGGGCGCTCGAGGTGCTTCGCCTGCCCGAGACCGCGGCCGTGGCCGGGCGCAGCAATGGCGCCGCCGCGGGGGCCAACGACTTCTCGCCCAAGGTGATCGCCGGCGGCTTCCGCAACCGCGGCCTCGGCGGTGCCGCGAGCCACGGAGACGAGCCGGCGGTCGAGCTGCCGCTCTACGGCAAGATCGCCGCGGGCACGCCCATCGAAGCGCTGCGCGACCACTCGAGCACGATCAGCATGCCGGCCAGCATCCTCGGCCGCGGCGAATATTATGCGCTGCAGGTCGAAGGCGATTCGATGATCGACGCCGGCATCCTCGATGAGGACGTGGTCGTCATCAAGCGCGGCGACACGGCGGACAGCGGCGAGATCGTGGTCGCCCTCATCGACGACAACGAGGTGACGCTGAAGCGCTTGCGGCGCAAGGGAGACTCGATCGCGCTCGAGCCCGCCAACAAGAAGTACGAGACGCGCATCTTCGGCCCCGACCGCGTGCGCATTCAAGGCAAGCTCGTCAGCCTGTTCCGGCGGTATTAGTATTCTGGCACTGAAATTCACGACATCGGGAAAACACTTGTCATTGCGAGGCGCCGGAAGGGCGCCGAAGCAATCCAGAAAGGGTTTCGCACCAGGCGTTCTAGATTGCTTCGCTGCGCTCGCAATGACAGTT
>DATEQI010000324.1:0-2290 GCA_035272805.1 Alphaproteobacteria bacterium
CCTGGATCGACATGCGGCCGGCGACCTCGCTCATGGGGGCGAGCAGCGGCAGCCCGCCGCCCGAGTCGGTCACCGTCTCGTAGGCGATCGCGACGACGCCCGAGTCCATGAGGCCCTTGGTCTGCCCGGGATCGGCGGCGAGATGGAGGTAGGTGAAGAGCACCTGACCCTCGCGCAGCATCCTCACTTCCTGCGGCTGGGGCTCCTTCACCTTGACGATGAGCTCCGCCGTGCGAAAGACCTCCGCGGCCCCGTCCGCCACCTCGGCGCCGGCAGCCCGGTAGGCATCGTCCGCGAAGCCGATGCCGGCCCCGGCCCCGGTCTCCACCACCACCGCATGGCCGTGATGGACAAGCTCGCGCACGCTCGCCGGCACCAGGCCGACGCGATATTCGTGGCTCTTGATCTCCTTGGGAACGCCGAGGCGCATGGTTTGTCTCCCCCTCGTTTTGCCGGAGTATCGCGCTTCGCACGGCGAGGGGTAAAGCGGCGAAAGTGCGGGCTCCCGGGCAGTGCTCAGCGCGCCGTGGCGGCGGCGGCGGTGCGGCGCTCGCGCTGCATGAGCCAGAGGAGGGCGAGAAGGCCGGGCACGCCGAGGAAGGTCGCGGCCGTGAAGAAGCCGATCCAGCCGAGCTCTTCGGCGAGGAAGCCGCTCGCCGACGAGATGAGCGTGCGCCCCACCGTCGCGAGCGAGGAGAGCAGGGCATATTGCGTCGCCGTATAGCCGCGCGAGCAGAGCCCCGAGAGATAGGCCACGAGGGCCGCCGAGCCCATGCCGCCGGTGACGTTCTCGGTCGCGATGGTGAGTGCGAGCATGGCGACATCGTGCCCGGCCATCGCCTGGAGCGCGTACATGAGGTTGGAGGCGGACTGCGCCACGCCGCAGATCAAGAGGCTCGGAAAGAGGCCGAGACGCGTCACCATGAGCCCGCCCAGGAAGGCGCCGGCGAGGGTCGCGAAGAAGCCGAAGACTTTGGATACGCTCGCGATCTCTGAAAGCGAGAAGCCGAGACCGATATAAAGCGGGTTGGCCATGACGCCGGCGACCGCGTCGCCGAGCTTATAGAGCACGATGAAGAGGAGGATGGCGAGCCAGGTGCGCCGGCGCATGAAATCGGCAAAGGGCTCGAGCACATGGGCACGCGCCCAGAGCGCCAACGGGGGTGCTGCCCTCCTTGCCGCGCGCGCGGCTGGAGGAGCTGCCGCGGGCTCCGGGTTCGCGAGGATGGTCGCCATGCCGATGCCGATGAGGAGCGCCATCACTGCGTAGGCGACATGCCAGCCGAAGGCGTCCGCGAGGTAAAGCGCGCCCGCACCTGCGATCAGGAGGCCGATGCGGTAGCCCATCTGGATCATGGTGGCGCCGGCCCCTTGCTGCTCGGGCCCGAGAATCTCGACGCGGTAGGCATCGATCACGATGTCCTGGCTCGCCGAGAGAAAGGCGACGAGAAGGGCCAAGGCCGCGGTCGCGACCGGCTCTTGCGCGGGCGTCAGGCTGCCAAGCGCCAGGATCGCCGCGATGAGGAGGAGCTGGATGAGGATCGCCCAGCCGCGCCGCTGCCCGAGGCGGCCGAAAAGGGGGAGCGGCAGGCCGTCGATCAAGGGCGACCACAGAAACTTGAGCGAGTAGGGGAGGCCGACCGCGGCGAAGAGGCCGATCGAGGCCTTGCTCACCCCCTCGGTTGCGAGCCAGGCGCTCAGGGTCGAGAAAGTGAGAAGGAGCGGCAACCCGCTCGAGACGCCGAGTGCGAGGATGGCCAGCACCCGGCGGTCGCGATAGACGTGCAAGGCGGCGAGCCAACTCTGAGGCACGGGCGAGACCTTTCGCGACGAGGCTCGCCCCGATTCTACGGCAGGCAGGACGGAAGGGCCACAGAGCCGGCGACGAGCTCGTTTCAACCGCCGACAACGGTCATTGCGAGCCGAAGGCGAAGCAATCCAGAATCGGCGGACGATTCTGGATTGCTTCGTCGGCTTCGCCTCCTCGCAATGACGGCGCGTGCGCGGCGTGCAATCGGGCGCCCCTCACCCCGCCTTGCGCGCTTCCTTCTTGCGCACGTGACGGTCGAGGTGCTGCTTGCGCAACCGGATCGCCGCAGGCGTCACCTCGACCAGCTCGTCATCGTCGATATAGGCGATCGCCTGCTCGAGCGTCATCACGCGCGGCGGCGTGAGACGCACGGCTTCCTCCTTGCCGGCGGCGCGGAAGTTGGTGAGCTGCTTCGCCTTCAAGGGATTGACCTCGAGGTCGTTGCCGCGGCTGTTCTCGCCGATGATCATGCCCTGGTAG
>DATEQI010000325.1:0-3245 GCA_035272805.1 Alphaproteobacteria bacterium
AGATCCGGCCCCGGATCGATGACCGCCACGCGGCCGTGGCCGACGATGAAGGTGGCGGTCCCCTTGAAGGTGAACGGGCTCGGGTTGCGGGCCACGACGCGGCGCACGAGCGGCGAGACGGTCTCGAGCACCGCATAGTCGAAGGCGAGCTCGCGGCGGAACTGGATTTCTGCCATCAAGCGCTCCTCAGGGCCGCCGCACCTTGCGCGCCGGAAAGTGCGTGATGCCGTAGTCCGCTTCGGCGGGGATGCGGAACTCCGGCCCCTCCGGCGCATCGACCAGCTCGGGCACCACGGTGACGATGCGCCGGCGCCGCGCCGCCGCGAGCGCATCCTCGGTACTCTGATAACTGGCGAGCTTGAGCAAGTTCACATAGGTGGCGAACATGAGGTTCCGCCGCCCGCCGTCCGCATCGGCCATCGCCTGCTGCGGCGTCGTCCACACCGCCTCCACCGCCTCGCGGCCGTCATGGCTTGCGATCTGGTCGGCGGGAGCCTCGGCCATGAAGAAGAGCGTGTCGAAGCGCTTCGGACCCGTGATCGGCGTGATCCAATGGGCGAAAGGCACCAGGAGGTCGCTCGCGAGCTCGAGGCCGGCCTTCTTCACCAAGGCCGAGAAGCTTGCGACACTGCCGTGGCGTCTCCTGAGCGCGGCGACGGCCTCCTCGCGGAGGAGCTCGGCGCTACCCGGCGCCCGCGCCAAGAGAATTCCGCATTCCTCGAAGGTCTCGCGGATCGCGGCGATGCGCGGGATGAGAACCGCCTCCTCGAAAGGGCCCTCCTTTGCGCAACAGCCAATGAGCTCGCGATCCGCAGGGTCGACTTTGCCGCCCGGAAAGACCATGGCGCCCGAGCCGAAGGCGATTCCGCTGTGGCGCACCGTCATGAGGAGCTCGAGGCCGGCCTCGCCGTCGCGAAGCAGCAACAGTGTCGCGGCGGGAATGGGGACCACCGGCGAGGGGTTGTTCGAGCGAGCCGTCATTGGGCCGGTCCTGATCAAACTATGCCGCGGCGAGAGGCCACCTCATAGCACGGCGCGGGTGCTGCGAGAACCATAGTCCTTGCCCCGCCCGCGCTCCGGCTGTCCAATCGGGGGGCGAGAGCCAGAAAGGACAAGGATGCTCCCGGCACTCACGCGCTCTATGGCCGCGGCACTCTGGGCGGCCCACGGCCTCAGAGCGGCGCTCACCCTCGCGCGGCCGCGGCCCTCTGATCTCAAGACGCGCCTCGCCGCGATCCCGAGCCGCGGTGCAGCGCTTACCGCGCGCGTCGTCATCCATTGGAACGAGCACCAGGTGCCCTTCATCGACGCCGAAAGCGACGAGGACCTGGCAACCGCACTCGGCGTGGTGCATGCCCATCTGCGGCTCGCCCAGCTCGAGCTCCTGCGCCGGGCGAGCCGGGGACGGCTCGCCGAGCTCTTCGGTCCCATCGCATTCGAGCTGGACCACGCGCTCCGCATCCTCGACTTTGCCCGCGCGGTGCCGGCGATCGTGCAGCTCCTTCCCGAGGACACAAGGCGCTGGCTCGAGCGCTTCGTGGCCGGCATCAACCATTATCTTGCGCGAGCGACCGCGCTGCCGCCCGAGTTCGCCATCCTCGGCATGGCGCGCGAGCCCTGGCGTATCGAGGACGTGCTCACCCTCGGCAGGCTTGTGGCGAGCGACGTGAGCTGGCTCGTCTGGTTTCGCCTGCTGGCGCTGCGCCAGTCCCCCGATTGGCCGGACGCGTGGCGCCGGCACACAGGCAGCGTGGCGAGCCCGGGGACGGCGGCGCGCGCGAGCGCGAGTGAGGCGGCACTCGAGCGCCTGCTCCTGGCCACAAGCCGCTCGGGCAGCAATGCCCTCGCCCTTGCCCCGGAGCGCACCATGTCCGGTGCCGCCCTCCTTGCCGCCGATCCGCATCTCAGCCTGACGCAGCCGAACCTTTGGCTCATCGCCGGCTTCCGCTCGCCCTCCTACCAGGCAAGCGGGCTGATGATCCCCGGCCTCCCGCTCGTCGCCATCGGGCGCAATCCATTTCTCGCCTGGGCCGGCACCAATCTGCACGCCGCCTCGAGCGAGCTCGTCGACGTCTCCTCGCTCGCCCCCGCCGATTTGCGCGAGCGGCGCGAGCGGATCGCGGTGCGCTGGGGCAAGAGCCGCGAGGTCGTGATCCGGGAAAGCCCGTTCGGCCCCGTCGTCAGCGATGCCCCGCAGCTCGGCTGGTCCGGGCCCGAGACCTTGGCGCTGCGCTGGATCGGCCACCAGGCGAGCGACGAGACGAGTGCGATGCTGCGCGCGTGCCGCGCGCGCGAGGTCGGCGAATTCATCGCTTCGCTCGAAGGCTTCGCCGTGCCCGGCCTCACCATGCTCGCGGCCGATCGCGCGGGCCGCATCGGCCGGGTCACGGCGGCGCATCTTCCCGCGCGCGGGCCCGAGCTTCCGCGTGAGCCCTTCGCTCAGCCGCAGGCGCTTCACGCCTGGGAGCGCATCCTCACCTCGCGCGAGCTCCCGCGCCGGTTGGCACCGGAGGAGGGCTATCTCGTCTGCGCCAACGAGCGGCCGGAGAGCGCCGATGCGCTGCTCGGCTTCTTCTTTTCGCCTGGCGACCGCCACCGCCGCATCGCCGAGCTCATCGAGGGCGGCGGGCAGTTGAGTGCCGAGAAGGTGATGGCGCTGCAACGCGACGTGCATCACCGGCCGGCACTCGAGCTTCTCGCGCGCCTGCGGCCCCCGCTCCGCGAGCTCGCTGCGCGCCGGCGCGCGAATAACGCCGGGCGGCGCCTCCTCGCGGCACTTGCCGCGTGGGACGGACAATATGATGCAGACTCGGCGGGAGCGCTTGCGTTCGAGCTCCTGCTTTATCGTCTGGCGCGCGAGCTCGTTCCGGCATCCCGGCGCCGTGCCTATGAGGCGGGCTGGCTCGCCCGCACGCTCCTCGCGCGCGACATCGCCGGTACCTCCGAGGCAGCGCTCGTCGCCGCATTGCGCAAAGCTCTTCCCTCGGCCGCGCGCCGCTTCGTCCGCCACGCGCGTTGGGGGGCGCTCCATCGCCTCCGCCTCGCCCACCCGCTCGCGCGAACGCCGTGGCTCGGCAAGCGCTTCCGCTATGGCGACTTTCCCGCCTCGGGAAGCAGCGAGACGGTGATGAAGACGGCGCACCCCTTGACCGATCGGCGCCACGGGGCGAGCTACGGCTCGAACGCGCGATTTCTCGCCGACCTGGCAAGCGCCGAGCGCGCTTTCATCGTCCTGCTCGGCGGCC
>DATEQI010000326.1:0-6789 GCA_035272805.1 Alphaproteobacteria bacterium
CAAGGCCGCGACGGCGCCACCCCTTCACCTCCACGCGCGCGCCATCTCGATCCCGCTTTATCCCGGCAAGCCGCCCGTCACCGCCGAGGCCCCGCCGCCCGCCCATATGCTCGCCGCACTCGCGAGTTGCGGCTACCGCGCGGAGGCCGCGTCGCGCGATATCGCCGAGGTGCTGACGTGAGGCGACGGCCGGCCGCGGCACCTGAGGCCGAGTGCCACGCGTCCGCACCCATGCACGCATTGTCGGAGCGGCCTTCGACGGGCCTCGGCCTCAGCCCCGCTTGGCCGCACGCTCGGCGGCGACGATGCGCTCGCGATGCGCGGTGTAGATGCCGCTCGCCACGATGATGGCGGCACCGAGGATCGTCGCGTGATCGGGCACGGCGGCGAAGACGAGAAAGCCGAGGAGGGTCGACCAGACGAGCTGGAGGTAGGAGAGCGGCGCCAGGAGCGAGGCGTCGGCGCGGCGGTAGGCCTTGACGGTGAGCCATTGGCCTCCCGTGCTGGCGAGGCCGATGAAGCCGGCGAGCGCCACTTGCTCGAGGTTGGGCGTCACCCATACGAAGGGCAGCGCCGCGGAGAGTGCCAAGAAGCCGACGACCGCGGCGTAGGCGAGCATGGTGAGCGTGCTGTCGGTGCCGCTCATGCGGCGCGTGATGATCATCGCCAAACTCCAGCATGCGGCCGAGAGGATCGGGAAGGCCGAGGCGGGATTGAAGGCGCTCGTCGCCGGCCGCACGATGATGATGACGCCGAGCAGTCCGACGACGACGGCGGCCCAGCGCCGGATGCCCACTTTCTCGCCGAGAAAGGGGATGGAGAGCGCGGTGGTGAAGAGCGGGGAGACGAACCCCGTCGCGGTCGCATCGGCCATCGGCAGATAGCGGAGCGCCCAGATGAAAAGGAGGCCGGAGCCGAGGAGGCCGAGGCCGCGCCAAGCTTGCAGCATGGGGCGCGGCGAAGAGAAGCTCCACAGCCCCTGACGCGCGACGGCGGGGGCCACCAGGAGGACGAAGGCGAGATAGCGGAGCCAGGCGATCTCGAGCACGGGAAGGGACTGCGCGAGAATCTTGGAGCTCGCGTCCGAGAGCGAGAAGAGCAGCATCGCGCCCACGAGGAGCAGGCTGCCGCCGACCGGATCGTCCAAGCGGGCGTCGGCCTGCTTCACGCGCTACCTCCAGGGGCTGCTCTCATTCGGGGATGTCGGATATCCAGATTGTCGGTGCGGGCAGAGGACCACTACCACAAACGAGGCCGCGGCCGTAATGCGCCACGGCTCCGTTGACCCAGGTCAATGCCGGCAAGGCGGCCTTTGGCGAGGATCGGGCTCGATCAGCCCGAGGACCAGCCCGAGGACCAGCCATGAAGCAACATGTCTCCAAACGCACGCCCCGGCACCAACGCCGCACCGACGGCCGCTCCCAGGATACCCACATCGGCGATACCTACAAGATGCTGCAAAAGCTCCCGGAGCCGTGCGTCTGCTCGGCGTGCGGTGCCGTCTTTCACGAGGGGCGCTGGACATGGAAGATGCGGCCGGCGCAGGCGGCAGCGGTGACTTGCCAGGCCTGCCATCGCATCAAGGACAAATATCCGGCAGGCGAGCTCACCCTCAAAGGCGCCTTCGCGCGCACGCACAAGGACGAGCTTCTCGCGCTTGCGCGCCACAACGAGGCGCTCGAGAACAAGGAGCGTCCGCTCAACCGGATCATGGGGATCGAGTCCGCCGGCGACACGATCCTCATCACGACGACCGATATTCACCTGCCGCGGCGGATCGGCGAGGCCCTCCATCACGCCTACCACGGCCGGCTCGCTTTCAAATACGACGAGGACGGCTACTTCGTCCGCGTCCATTGGGAACGAGAGAAGTGAAAGCCGTCGGTGCTTGATGCCGCGGCGACACAGAGCGACCGCGAGGTGCGACCCGCCCCTGCTTCAAGCTGGTGTCCTGGTCCCGAAATTCACCAGATCAGGAAAACACTCGTCATTGCGAGGCGCCCGAAGGGCGCCGAAGCAATCCAGAGAGAGTTTCGCACCAGACGTACTGCCCCGGCGTACGCCGGGGTTCGCTGCGCTCGCAATGACGCTTGTCTCCGGCTGAGACGAGCTTCCGAAGCGCGACATTCGGGCGGCGTGCAAGAGCGGCCGCGCGCGAGGTGCGACCCGCCCCTGAAGCGTGCCATACTGGCCGTACTGGAAGTGCGGCAAAGCGGAGCCATCGGGCCCAAGGCATGGCCAAGGATCCCACCTACGTCCACATAGCGTCTTATTACGATCTCTTGGACCTCCCCTTCGAGTACGCCCGCTATCGGCCGATCCGGCGCGCGCTCTTCGCCGGCGTGGGAGGTGCGGTCCTCGATGCGGGCGTGGGCACCGGACGCAACATGCCGTTCTATCCGCCGGGGGCCAAGGTCGTCGGCATCGACCTCAGCGCGCGCATGCTGGCCAAAGCCAAGAAGCGCAAGGCGAGGCTCGGGGTTGCCGTCGAGTTGCGTCAGATGGACGTGAAGGCGACCGATTTTCCCGCGTCCCATTTCGATTATGCGATTGCCACCTTCCTTTTCTGCGTGCTCGAGGACAAGGACCAGCTCCCCGCCTTGCGCGAGCTGGGACGGGTGTGCAAGCCCGAGGGCGAGATCCGCCTCGTCGAGTACAGCTACTCGCGCAACCCGTTGCGGCGTTTCGTGATGCGCCTGTGGGCGCCGTGGGTGCGCTTGCTCTACGGTGCGGCCTTCGACCGCGATACGTTGCGGTTCGTGGACGCCGCCGGCCTCAGGCTCATCGAAGAGCGTTTCCTCTTCAGAGACATCATCAAGCTGATCGTCTTACGTCCCCGATGAGGCAGCGCGCGGGTCTGAACTCCTCCTTGTTGCGGTCAATGCGAGAACTCGCCCTTGGCCATGGCGAGATGGTGCCGCTGGTGGTGCGAGCCGCTCACCAAGAGGCCGATGAAGCCGAGCCCGCGGATGTGTTGGACCTCTTTTTGATCGGCCGCGGTCACGGTGAGGAGCACGCCGTTCGGCAGCGCCTCGGTCTTGGCGCTCCAGCCATTCAGGCGGCTCAGCTCGCGTGCGTGCGCCGGGATCATGCGCTCAATCGCGGCAAGCGTGCGGCCGCTGCCGGTGAGCGCGATCGAGAGCCCGCCGTCGACCGGCTTCTCCAGAGCATCGGCCTTGAGGGTCACCTCGTTCATGTCGATAAGATGCTGGCGCAGCGCTTCCAGATTGACCTTGGACCAATCGGTCTTGGGGTCCGCCTGGAGCATGCGGACGATCTCCTGGATGGCGCCGAAGGCGTCCTGTCCGGGGAGCGTCGGCGTGGCACCGGCCATTTGCCCGGCGTGCCTGCCGTGCATTCCGGTCGTCCCTTGACCGTGCGGCTGTACCATGCCCGGCATCTGGCCGTGACACGGCATCGGATGGTCCATCATGGGTGCAGCACCTGGGCACTCCTCCTCCGTCGACGCGGCGCGGAGGGGTTGGAAAAGGGCGAAGGCCGAAAATGCGGCGAGCGCGATGACGATCGCCGCGACGCCAGCCGCGCGAGTGAAGGGCTTCATTGGAACCTCTCGAAAACGGGGAAAACTCGAGCGACCCTATCCCAAGGGAACGGCCCTTCATATGATTGAAATCATACGCCGGCCGTTTTCCGCAAAACGATCGCTTGCGCGGTCCTGGCGACAGCACCCTCCTTCTCGAGGGCGGCGAGGGTGCGGTAGAGCACCTCATGGGTGAGCCCGATCTCGCCCGCGAGGTCCATGAGCGTGCCCTCGAGGCGCATGGTGCGTCCATCGGGGCCGGCGGCAAGCGCTAAGTGGTGAAGGACGCGTGCGCGCGCCGATCGGATGTTGCGCTCCTCCAGCCGTGCGCGGAGCGCGTGGATTTGATGAGCCAAGACGGCCATGAAACGCTCGGCAAGGTCGGGGTCGCCGCGAAACGCCGCGAGCAACTGTCGCTTCGGATAAACGTGCACGCGGCTAGCGACCGCGGCGACGGCATCGCATTGGTAGGCGGCGGCGAAGAGTGCCGCCTCGGCGAACAGCTCGCCCTTGCGCGCCGTGTGAAGCACGACGGGATGGCTCTCGGTCGTGTGGCGCAGGAGGCGCAGCCGGCCTTCCGCCACCTCGAAGATCGCCACGGCCTTGTCGCCCTGCCGGAACAGCGTCTCGCCGGGAACGAGCGCGCGCATGCCTCTCAGCTTGCGCATCGCGGCGGGCACCCAATCGAGGGAGGAGACCGTCATTGCCTAGCACCCGAGGCCGCGGCACTCGCGCTCATGGCGCCGCTCAGCCAGCTTGTCGCGCGCGTGCGGGGAAGATCGCGCGCAGGCGCTCGACCCAAAGGCGATGTTGCTCCCGGTCGAGCACGGCGATAGCACCGCCGATGCCCAAATAGCGCTCGGCGACTTCGGGGCGGCCGAGCAGATCGCGCCCCTGCCCCTCGAGGGCGATGCGGCCGTTCTCGATGACGTAGCCCCGGTTGGCGATGGCCAGGCTCATGCGCGCGTTCTGCTCCGAAAGCAGTATGGCTATGCCGCCGTCGCGAAGTTGGGCTACCAGCTTGAACATTTCGGAGACGAGCCGCGGCCCCAGGCCGAGCGACGGCTCGTCCAGGAGGAGCAGGCGCGGCCCGGCCATGAGGCCGCGCGCGAGCGCCAGCATCTGTTGCTGACCACCCGAGAGATGGCCGACCGGGTCGTGCAGGCGCTCGCGCAAGACCGGAAAGCGCTCGCACACCGCATCCAGGCGTGCGGCGAGACCGGCTTCCCCGAGCGTCCGGCGCGCCGTGAAGGCGCCGAGCCGGAGGTTGTCCAGCACGCTGAGGCCGACGAAGATTTGCCGGCCTTCCGGCACGTGCACGATGCCGAGCCGGACCCGCGCGCGCGGGGAGAGATGGTCGATTCTGCCGCCCTCGAATGAGATCTCTCCGGATCGCGCCGGCAAGAGACCGGATATCGACTTGAGCAACGTCGATTTGCCCGCACCGTTGGCGCCGACCAGCGTCACGATCTCGCCGGCGCCGACCGTGAGGTCGACTCCCACGAGCGCGGTCGCGCGTCCGTAGCCGGCAACGAGCGCCTGCACCTCAAGCATTCGCACCCCCCTCGTCCTGACCGATATAGGCCTCGATCACGCGGGCGTCGGTCTGGATCTCGCGCGGAGCGCCGCTCGCAATGACGCGTCCCGCATCCAGCACGATGACCTGGTCGGCGATTCCCATGACGAGGTTCATGTTGTGCTCGACCACCACGAGGGTCACTCCGCTGTCGCGGATGGCGCGAAGCAACGAGGCCAGCTCGCCCGTCTCGCTGTCGTTCAGGCCCGCCGCGGGCTCGTCGAGCAGGAGAACGCGCGGCTCGGCCATGAGCGCCCGGATGACCTCCAAGAGCTTCTGCGCACCCATGGGCAGGTCGGTGGCCGCCGCATCGCGGTAATCGGCGAGGCCGGCAAGATCGAGGAGGGCCAAGGCGCGCTCTATGAGCCCACGCTCTTCCCGTCTCGCGCGCGGGAGCCGGAGCATCTCTTCGAGCGCATGGGCGCGCCCGTTGCGATAGGCGCCGACGAGGGCGTTCTCGAGCGTCGTCATGCCGGGAAAGACGCGCGCGGCCTGAAACGTGCGGATCAGCCCAAGGGCCGCGATCTCGCCGGGCGACAGCCCGCCGAGCGAGGCGCCGAAAAACCTCGTCTCGCCGCTGTCTGGACGAAACAAGTTGGTGATCAAATTGAAGAGGGTGGTCTTTCCGGCGCCATTGGGCCCGATGAGCGCGGTCAGGCTGCCGTCGGGCACGGTGAACGACGCCTCCTCGACGGCGCGCACGCCCCGGAAGGATTTCGAGAGGCCTAGGGCAGCGAGCGCAGGCGGGCCCATCAGCCTTGCCTCCTCTTGGCGAAGCCGGCGATGAGCTGCCTCGAGGCGTTGCCTCGCTCGCGCCGCGCGAGCCAGGACACGGCGGCGCCGAACATGCCCTCGGGCAGATAGAGAAAGGCGAGCACCATGAGCAGACCCTGGGCGAAGGTCATGTAGGCGGCGAGCGGCTGGAAGAGGCTCGGCAGCAGGGTCAGCAGGGCCGCGCCGAGCCACGATCCCACGAGCGTGCCCTCGCCGCCGATGACGAGCATGGCGATCATCTCGAACGAGCGCGAGGTGCCCACCATCTCCGGCGACAGGAAGTGGAACTGGAAGGCGTAAAGGCTGCCGGCAAGCGAGCCGAGGGCAGCGCTGATCGCGAAAGCCGCCATCTTGTGCCGCGCCACGTTGATGCCGAGGGCCGCCGCCGCGGTCTGGTCGGTGCGTACCGCCTTGAGCGCGCGGCCGAAGGCCGAATGCATCCCTCCCGCGAGTGCGATCGTGAGCACCGCGGCCAGTCCCATGACGAGGTAGTACATGGCGAACGGCGAGTCGAAAGAGAGGGACCCTATCGAAAACGGGGGAATGCCGACGAGCCCGGACGGCCCGCCCGTGAGCCCGAACAGGCCGACCGTGAGGGAATCGACGAGCAGCCCGAAGGCCAAGGTGGCGAGCGCAAGATAGAGCCCGCGCAAGCGCATCGTGGCGAGCGAGAGCAGCAAGGCGCAGGCAACCGAGAGGACCATGCCCACGAGCGTGCTGACGAAGGGCGGCCAGCCGTACGTGGTCGCGAGAATCGCCGCTGCATATCCGCCGATCGCCATGAAGCCTGCTTGTCCCAAGCTGACCTGGCCGGCGTAGCCCATCAGCACGTCGAGGCCGAGCACCGCGATGAAGAGAATGCCGGTGATGATGAAGGAAGCGAGCAGGCCGCTTGGGC
>DATEQI010000327.1:0-9054 GCA_035272805.1 Alphaproteobacteria bacterium
GGTCGTGGCCAAGATGATCGACATCGGCGTGCCGGAGGGCGAGGCATGGCGCGGGGCGGCGGATTTGGTCCCCGTCGTCGTCGACTTTGGCCCCGAATTGGCGCGCCAATGCGCGAAGCTGCGCGCTGCGACCCGCGTCCATGGTCTCTCGTTCGGCGACCGCGCCTGTCTCGCCCTCGCCCAACGGCTCCACCTGCCCGTGCTGACCGCCGACCGTGCGTGGCGCGAACTTTCGCTCGGCATCGATATACGCTATGTGCGCTGAGCGAGGGGGGTTCACGGCGCCATTTTCTTTGCTGCGCCAAGCGCGACAACCGTACTAGAGTCCCCTGTGGTTGCCGCGGCGCCAAGACACGCGCAACGCGAAGGGGGGTTGATGCCTACACTTTTCGATCTCTCCGGCAAGGCTGCGATCGTGACGGGGGCGTCCTCCGGGCTCGGCCGGCACTTCGCCTTGACGCTCGCGCGCCACGGCGCGCGCGTTGCGCTCATGGCGCGCCGGGTCGAGCTTCTGGCCGAGCTGCGCAAGGAGATCGAGGGTTTCGACGCACGGGCGGTGGCGATCCCCCTCGACGTGACGCGGGGCGAAAGCGTGCGCCAAGCGGTCGCCGCCGCCGAGGAGGAGCTCGGCCCCATCGCCGTCCTCGTCAACAACGCCGGCCTCGCGGTGTCCAAGCCGGCCCTCGAGCTCTCCGAGGAGGATTGGGACCGCACCTTGGACGTCAACCTGCGCGGCGCCTGGCTCATGGCCCAGGAGACGGCGCGGCACATGGTGCGCCTCGGGCACGGCGGCGCCATCATCAACATCGCTTCCATCACAGCCTTCCGCGTCGTCGGCCACCTCTCGGCCTATGCCGCCTCCAAGGCAGCCCTCGTGCAGCTCACCCGCGCGTTGGCACTCGAGCTCGCGCGCCACAGCATCCGGGTGAACGCGATAGCACCCGGCTACATCGAGACCGAGATCAACCAAGAGTACTTCGCCTCGCCGGCGGGCCAGGCCCTCACGAAGCGCATCCCGCAGCGCCGGCTCGGCAAGCCGGAGGAGCTCGACGGCGCCCTTCTGCTGCTCGCCTCCGACGCCTCGAGCTACATGACCGGGAGCGTGATCGTCGTCGACGGCGGGCACCTCCACTCGCCGCTCTGAGGGCAAAACGCCACAGGGAAATAACGAGGGAAACAGCGATGGACTTCAATCTCTCTCCCGCGGTCGAGGATTACCGCAAGCGCATCCGCGCCTTCGTCGATGAGCACGTCATCCCGCTCGAGGTAGTGCCGAAGAGCTACGACGAGCACGAGAACATCAACGAGGAGACGCTTCGGCCCTTGCGCGCGAAGGCGCGCGCGGCCGGGCTGTGGTGCTTCCAGATGCCGAAGGTGCTGGGCGGGCAGGGGGTCGGCGTCGTCGGCATGGCGGCCTGCTATGAGGAGATGGCGCGCTCGATCTTCGGCCCGCTCGTCTTCAACTGCGCCCCTCCCGACGACGGCAACATGATCATCCTCGAGAAGGTGGGCAGCGCGGCGCAAAAGGAGCGCTGGCTGCAGCCGATCATCGACGGCAAGGTGCGCTCCGCTTTCGTCATGACAGAGCCGCACCCGGGTGCCGGCTCCGATCCGCTCGGCATGATGCGCACGCGCGCCGAGCGCCGCGGCAACAAGTGGGTCGTGCACGGCCACAAATGGTTCATCACCGGGGCGGACGGTGCCGAGCACTTCATTCTCATCGCGCGCACCTCGGACGATCCGCGCAAGGGGCTCAGCGCCTTCCTCTTCCACAAGGACCAGCCGGGCTGGAAGCTCGTCCGCCGCATCGGCATCATGGGCCCGGAGGAGCATGGCGGCCATTGCGAGCTTGTCTTCGACGGGCTCGAGATTCCCGAGGAGAACGTGCTCATGGGGATTGGCGACGGCATGAAGGTGGCGCAAATCCGCCTCGGCACCGCGCGTCTCACCCACTGCATGCGCTGGCTCGGCTGGGCAAAGCGCGCCTTGGAGATCGCGGGCGCTTATGTGCGCCAGCGCGAATCCTTCGGCGCCAAGCTCGCCGAGCACGAGGGCGTGCAGTGGCTCCTCGGCGAGGCGGCGATGGAGATCGAGATCGGCCGCCTCCTGACCATGCACGCGGCGTGGAAGCTCGACCAGGGCGGCCAGGCGCGCAAGGAGGTGTCGATGGCGAAGGTCGCGGTCGCCGAGACGCTGCACAAGGCGGTCGACACCGCGATCCAGCTTTGCGGCGCCAAAGGCTATTCCAAGGACACGCTTCTCGAGTGGCTCTACCGCTACGCGCGCCAGGGCAAGCTCGTGGACGGCGCCAACGAGGTGCACAAGATGGTGCTCTCGCGCGCGCTTCTCCAAGAGGGCACGGATTTCTGGTCATGGGGCTGAAGCCTGAGGAGATCAGGAGCCCGCTTGCGGCCTTCATCGCGGAGAGCGTCCGCGCGCGCGCCGTGCGCATCACCGCGCTCGAGCGCTTCGGCAGCGGTGCCGTGCAGGAGAATTGGCGCGTCGACGCCGAGATCGACGGCAAGGCCGAGGTCTTCGTCATGCGCGCCTCATCCGCCTCCGAGGGGGTGGCGGAGAGCAAGAGCCGCGCGCACGAATTCGCGCTCCTTGTAGCCGCGCACGCCGCGCATATTGCCGTGCCGGAGCCGCTTTGGCTCGCGAGCGACCCGGGCCTCATCGGCCGCCAGTTCTACATAGCGCGCTTCGTGCCCGGTGTGGCCGCGGCCCATCGGCTGGTGCGGGATCCGGCCCTCGGCGACGCCCTTGTTGCGCGGCTCGGCGAGGAGCTCGCGCGCATCCACGCGCTGCGGCCGGGACGTCCCGACCTCGCCTTCCTCGAGACGCCTCAGCCGACGCCGGCACGCGCCAGCGTCGCGCGCATCCGCGCCTTCCTCGACCGCCACCCGACCCCGCGTCCGGCGCTCGAGTGGGTCTTGCGCTGGCTCGAGCTCCATGAGCCGCCGTGCCGGGACCTCGTGCTTGCGCATCGCGATTTCCGCACCGGCAATTATCTGGTCGAGCGCGGCGAGCTCCGCGCCATTCTCGACTGGGAATTCTCCGGCTGGAGCGATCCCCACGAGGACCTCGGCTGGTTCTGCGCGCGCTGTTGGCGCTTCGGGTCGAACGAGCGCGAGGCCGGCGGGATCGGCAGCCGCGAGGCCTTCTACCAGGCCTACGAGCGCGCGGCGGGCCGCAGCATCGAGCGCGCCGCGGTGCCCTACTGGGAGGTCATGGCGCACGCGCGCTGGGCCAGCATGGCGATCCAGCAGGGCGCGCGTCATCTCTCGGGCCTGGACCGCTCGCTCGAGTTGGCGCTCACCGCGCGCATTGCGCCGGAGCTCGAGTTCGAAGCCTTGCACCTCATTCGCGCCATCGAGGAAGCGCCTCGGGGCGCTTCGTGGAGGTCCTGATGCGCGACCGTCCGAGTGCCGCCGATCTCATCGAGATCGCCCGTGAGGTGCTGCAGCAGGAGCTGCTGCCGCGGCTTCCGCCCGAGCTGCGCATCCATGGCCTCATGGTCGCGAATGCGCTGGCCAACGCCGAACGCGAGATCTCGGCCGGGATGGCTCCCCTCGTGGCCGAGCTCGGCCGTCTCGCCTCCCGCTACGGCAAAGCCATGGACGCCTGCGGCGGCGAGCAGCTGCAAGCAGTGCTCGAGCGGCTCAACCGCCGGCTCGTCGCCGACATCCGCGCGGGCCGGCTCGACGGAAACCGGGAGATCGCGGACCATCTCTTTGCCACCGCCGTCGCTGCCGTACGCGAGAGCAATCCGAAATACTTGAGGAGCCGCGGGATCGAATGATCGGCCGAGAATTGGCACCACCGGGCGCGATGCGGTCTCAGGCCTGCGGGGCCTCACGCTTCTTGGCCTCGCCGCGGTAGAAGATGTAGAGCCCGCTCATGGCGATGATGAGGGCCCCGAGGATGGTCCAGACGTCGGGCCAGTCGCCGAACAGCAGGACGCCGTAGATGGCGGCCCAGAGGAGGCCGACATAGCTGAAAGGAACGACGGCGGCGGCCGGGGCCAGCGCGAGGGACTTGATCATGCAATAGTGGCCGATCGCGCCGAAGAGGCCGGCGAGCACCAGGAGGAGCCAGCCCTCGAGATCGGGCGTCACCCAATCGAAGGGAAGTGCTAAGGCTGCAAGTGCCGTGCCGACGAGCGCGCTATAGACGTTGGTCGTCATCGGCATGTCGGTCCGGCTCAACACGCGGGTCATGATCTGATAAAGCGCGTTGATGGCGGCCGCGATGAGCACCAAGAGGGCCGGGAGCTGCATGACGCCGCTGCCGGGACGCACGATGATCATGGCGCCTGCGAACCCGACGGCGACGCCGATCCAGCGCCGCAGGCCGACCGGCTCGCCGAGGAGCGGTACGGAGAGTGCCGTGACGAGGATCGGCGCCATGAAATTGATCGAGGTGGCGTCCGCGATCGGCATGGTGCGAATCGCGTAAAAATAAAGCGCCGTCGTCGCCACGAGGAAGATGCCGCGCAGCGCTTGGGCGCCGAAACGCGCATGCAGCAGCACGGTGGGCAGGCTTCGCCCCGCCCACAGCATGCCGAAGATGGCATGGAAGAGATAGCGCCCCCACACGATCTCGGCGACCGGAAGGCTGTGCGTCAACCATTTCGCGGTGGTGTCGAGGCTGGTGAAGAAGATCGTCGTCGCCAGCATCCAGAGGATGCCGCGCCGAACGTCGGCGGGAGCGCCAAATACCGTCGCGAGGCTCGTCATGAGGGTGGCCAATGCGGAGAGCGCGCGGATACTCGCGTGATCTTACGGCGGCGCGGCTCGCTCGCCTAAGGCTATTTGCGCAAGGCTGCCCTCGCCGCGGCGGAGTGCTGCTTGTCCTCCGCTCCCTGCGCTCAAGAGGCCGCCGCCAATGCGCCATAAAATCGCCACGGTGCTCGATTTAGCTCCGTAGCATGAAACGGACATCGTCCATTCTGCTCGCTGTACTCTTGCTGCCGGCGGCGGCCGTGATGGCGGGCGAGACGGTCTCGGGTCCCGCCACGGTCGTGGACGGGAGCACGCTCGCGGTCGGCGGCGTCACCTTTCGCCTCGCCGATACGGTCGCCCCGGGGCGCGACCAGATCTGCCGCCGGGGAGGTGCTGATTGGCCGTGCGGCCAAGCGGCCGCGGCCAAGCTTGTCGAGCTGATCGCCGGCCGCACGGTCAAGTGCGACGATCTGGGGCGCGATCTCGACCGGCAGGCGCTCGCCGTCTGCTATGCCGGCGAGGAGGAGCTCAACCGCGACATGATCGCCGCAGGAATGGCGCTCGTGCACTGGCAGGTCGGACTCGACTATGCCGAGGTGCAGTCGGTCGCCAAGGCGGCGCATCTCGGTCTCTGGTCCGCGAGCTTCGACGATCCATGGGACTGGCGGCGCAAGCACGCGGCTGCCGCGAGCGCACCGCATTCCTAAAGGTGCCTCGCCGTCCCGCTTTGCCGCTCAGCGGCTTCCGAGACGGAATAAGAGAGCGAGGCCGCTGGCGAGCGCCAGTGCCGCCACCGCGTCGAAGGCCGCCATATAGCTGCCGAGCGAACCCAGGATCGCGCTGAAGAGTGCTGGAACCACCACGACGCCGGCGAAGGTGACGAAGCTCGCGCCCCCGGTGACCTCGCCGGCGCGGCCGGGTGGGGAATAGCGCGCGACCTGGGCGAGGTGCACGCCGTTCCAGGCGACCGCCGTGCCGCCATAGGCGGTGGACACGGCAAGGATGGCGATAAACGGCCAGCTCGCCGTGAAGAGTCCGACAAGCACCGCCGAGAGCGCCATGGTGACCCCGAGAATGCCGAGAAGCCGGATCGGCGACACGAAACGGTCGGCGATCAACCCCCACAAGGGTCGCCCGATCACCCCGGCCCCTTGGGCGACGGCAAGCACGACGCCTGCAAGCACCACCGACATGCCAAGGCGCCCGTTGAGATAGGTGACGAGGAAGGTGCCGAGGCTCGTCTGCATGCCGGCAAAGGCGAAGGAGACGAGAGAGAGCTTGCGCAGCTCGGGCGAGCGGAAGACCAGGCGGAACGGTCCCACGACATGGGCAAGGGAGAGGAGCGGACGGCGGCGCTCGAGCTCGATGTCGAGGCCCGAGCGTAGCGGCTCGGAGGCCGCCGCGACAGCGAGGCAGAGCGCCGCCGTCGCGAGCGCCGCCCCGCGCCAACCGAAGAGTGCCGCTAGGCCAGGCGCTATGGCGCCTGCCAGGGCGTTGCCGAGGGGCACACCCGTCTGCTTGATCGAGAATACGAGGTTCATGCGCGCGGGCGGGGTGGTGCGCGCGAGAATATGCGAGGAGGCCGGCGTAATCGGCCCGTAGCCGATGCCCACGACCGCCGCCGCGGCAAGCACGGCAAGCGGGGTGCCCAGGGTGGCGAGCGCGAGACCCGCGCCGCAAAGGGCGAGGCTGAGCTGGCTCACCCGCAAGGGCCCGAGGCGGGCGATGAAGCCGCCGCTGACCAGTGCGGCACTCGCCCCGAAGGCATAGCTCACCGAGACATAGATGCCGACGAGATAGGGCCCGACGCCGATATCGCCGGCCGCGAGCGGGGCCAGTACCGGGCCGGTGAGCGAGGCCCAGGCGGCCAGCATCTGGATCGAGAGTGTCGCGATCAGCGCAAATCGTCCTTGCCCCGGGGCGGGAGCCGGTGGCGAGGAGGCAGGGGGAGCGCTTTGCGGCATTTTGGGGAAACGTGCTGGAACTGAATCTGGGGTCGGACGGACTGCCGGCTATCCTAGCCGCTCTCAAGCGGCGCAACATCCTAACGATTCAGTGGAATCTGCGCGAGGCGTTGCAAGATCGACCGTAAGCGGTACCTCCGAGGAAGCGGACCGGCTCATGCCGTCACCTTTCCAGGTGCCAACGGACTCGCCGAGCGGCGGTGCCGCCGCAAAGCGCCCGCGGGGCCAAGGCCGACGACCTCACGCACGCGCTCAGGCTCTGAGCGGCACCCCCTCCCCGCCCTCCCCCTTCGAGGGGGAGGGGGAAGTTTTTTTAATGGCACGCACATCTTTCCTCTTTCCTCCCCCCTTGAGGGGGAGGGTAGGGAGGGGGGTGCTGGGGGCGTCGCGCGCGCGGCTTCGGCTATGCTACGCTGGCCGCCGCAATGCCGTCGCGAGCCGAGGAGGAAACCATGCCGCCAGCCGAGAAGCCGCCGTTCCGCGCCGATCATGTCGGGAGCCTACTGCGGCCGCCCGAGCTGCTTGCCGCGCGCGAGGGTAAGAAGGCGGGCAAGATCGCGGCCGCCGAGCTGCGCGCGGTCGAGGACAAGTGCATCCGCGAGGTGGTGAAGCTGCAGGAGGACATCGGCCTCAAGGGGGTCACCGACGGCGAGTTCCGCCGCACCTGGTGGCACCTCGACTTTCTCGAGCGCATCGAGAACGCGACCGTGGTGCCGCCGAGCGTGAAAGCGCATTTCCACAGCGAGGAGGGCGACGTCGAGCTGATGCCGCCGGGCTTGCGCGTCACCGGCCTGCTCGCGCGGCCGCGGCCGATCATGCGCGAGGACTTCGCCTTCCTGAAGTCGGTCGCCAAGGCGACGCCGAAGCTCACCATCCCGTCCCCCAGCACCATGCACTTTCGCGGCGGCCGTCGCGCGATCGACCAGAAGGCCTATCCCGACATCGCCGGGTTTTACGCCGACCTGGGGCGCGTCTACGCCGAGGAGGTGGCCGACCTCGCCCGCGCGGGTTGCAGCTATCTGCAGATCGACGAGGTCAATCTCGCCTATCTCTGCGATCCCAAGCTGCGCGAGCAGGTGCGCTCCATCGGCGAGGATCCGGAGAGCTTGCCGAAGACCTATGCCAAGCTCATCAACGCGGCGATCGCGACCCGGCCGCCGGGCATGACCATTTGCATGCATCTCTGCCGCGGCAATTTCCAGAGCGCCTGGGTGGCCGAGGGCGGCTACGACCCGGTCGCCGAGATTCTCTTCAACGAGATCAACGTCGACGGCTATTTCCTCGAGTACGACACCCCGCGCGCCGGCAGCTTCGCGCCCTTGCGCTTCGTGCCCAAGGGCAAGCGCGTGGTGCTCGGCCTCGTCACCACGAAGAAGGGGGCGCTCGAGAGGCCGGAGGAGCTCAAGCGCCGCATCGAGGAGGCGCAGCGCTACGTCCCGCTCGACCAGCTCGCCTTGAGCCCGCAATGCGGCTTCTCCTCGACGGTCGAGGGCAACCGCTTAACCATCGCGGACGAGATCGCCAAGCTCCGCCTCGTGGTGGCGGTCGCGCGCGACGTGTGGGGATAAGGGCGAGGCCGGATGATCGCCCTTAGCATTGGGCCCGCGCCCGTGCGCCCGGGCGATCAGCCGTGAACGCGAATATGAAGGCGCTCTCGGCCGCCGCGATGCCGATCGACCGGGACGCGCGCGTGTCTGCCGGCTTTCAAGACGAGCGCGCGCTCAATGCGACGATGCCTTCGCCGCATCGACCCAGGGCGGAAACAGCCGGATCACCACCAATAGCAAGAGAAGCGGGGCAACGAGCACCGAGGTTGCGGCCAAGACGCCCTCCCTGCTGAGAAAGACCCACGGAAAGCTCAGCAGTCCCTTGCCGGTCTTCGCGATCTCCTGGCCCCCGATGACCACGTTGAAGCGCATCATCAAGACTTCGAACAACACGAGGACGGCGCTTACCGTGATGCCGAAGACCAGGGCGTTTCCGGTGGTGCGCCGCCAGAACATATACGAAAGCCAGATGATCGGCAGCACGGCGCCGATGGCAAACTGCAGGACAAAGAAGTTAATGACGAGCGGGCCGGTCACGAATTCCCAGATCACGTCGATGCCCTCGCGGCCCTTATAGACAAGGGCACCGAATTCCACCCCCTCCAACAGCAGGGTGAACATGACGAAGCCCCACAGCGTATACGCCATGCCTTTTATGCAATCGAGGTCAACCGGGACCTTGCGCAGCCCGCACGACACGACGTAAAGCACGATCAACAGCGCAGTGCCTGAAATGATGGCGGAAAACAGAAAGATGGGCGGCATGAGATCGGACGACCACCATTCCCGGGACTTGAGAGAACCGAATAGAAACCCCAC
>DATEQI010000328.1:0-2931 GCA_035272805.1 Alphaproteobacteria bacterium
GGGAGTGCGGGCGCTGGGCGGACACTGTGCGCAATCGCACCCTCACCCAACCGTCGATCCGCTTTGCGGCTCGAGCCCTCTAAAGAGGGAGAGGGCTTCGCTAAGCTTACTAATAATTTCCCTCTCCCCCTTCAGGGGGAGAGGGTAGGGTGAGGGGGGTCGGCGCGGCTAGGCGCGCCCTCAGAAGCGCCACCATGGCGAGGCGCTCAGGCGCGATCGGGCTCCTTGCGGAAGGGGGAGAAGAGGGCGAGCTCCTCGCGCTCGAGCCGGACCGCGCGACGCTCGCGCGCGAGGTAATCGCCGACCGCCTTGGCGAAGCCGGCGTCGCGGAGCCAATGGGCGCTAAAGGTCGGCTGCGGCAGATAGCCGCGCTGGATCTTGTGCGGCCCCTGGGCGCCCGCCTCGACGCTCTCCAGGCCGCGGGCGATCGCGTAATCGATGGCGCGGTAATAGCAGCACTCGAAGTGGAGGAAGGGAAAGTCGCCTTCCGAGCCCCAGTTGCGCCCGTAGAGCGTGGTGCGGCCGCAGAGGTTGAGCGCTCCGGCCAGGAGCCGGCCCCGGCGCTCCGCCATGATGAGGACGACCTTTTGGGCCATGGTGGCGCCGAGGCGGGCGAAGAAATCGCGCGTGAGGTAGGGATGGCCCCATTTGCGGTCGCCGGTGTTGCGGTAGAAGCGGAAGAAGGCGTCCCAGTGGCGCTCCTCGATCTCCTTCCCGGTGAGCGTCAGCACCTCGAGCCCGCCGGCAAGGGCGGCCTCGCGCTCCTTGCGGATGTTCTTGCGCTTGCGCGAGCTCAAGGCGGCGAGGAAATCATCGAAGCTGCCATAGCCGCGGTTGTGCCAATGGAACTGCTCGCCCTCGCGCTGGAGGAGGCCGGCCGAGCCGAGTGCGAGCCACTCCTCCTCGGTCGGGAAGGTGATGTGGAGCGAGGAGACGCCGAGCCGCCGCGCCACCTCGATCATGCCGGCGATGAGCGCCTCGCGCGTGCCGGCAGGGGCCGCGGGGTGGACGAGCAGGCGCGGCCCGGTGACCGGCGTGAAGGGGACCGCGACCTGCAGCTTGGGGTAATAGCGCCCGCCGGCGCGCTCGTACGCCTCGGCCCAGCCGTGATCGAAGACATATTCGCCGTAGGAGTGGCTCTTGAGGTACATGGGTGCCGCGGCGACGAGCCGGCCCGCCTCGTCCTCCATGACGAGGTGGCGGGGCAGCCAGCCGGTCTTGCCGCCGGCCGAGCCGCTCTCCTCGAGGGCCGCGAGGAAGGCGTGGCTGACGCTCGGGTTGTCGGCGCCGGCGACGGCGTCCCACGCCTCGGCCTCGATCTTGGCGATGCGCTCGACGAGCCGGATGGTCGAAGGCTCGCGCCCGTCAGGCATGGCGGTCCCCCGAGCGGTGCCGCCTCGGCTCAGGCGACCTCGAGCACGGCGGCGACCTCGACGGCGACGTTCACGGGCAGCGAGCCGGAACCGACCGCGAAGCGCGCATGCTTGCCCGCGTCCCCGAACACCTCGACGAAGAGATCGGAGGCGCCGTTCACCACCTTGGGATGGTCGGCGAACTCGGGCACGGCGTTGACGAAGCCCTGCACCATGGCGACGCGCTTGACGCGGTCGAGGCTGCCGAGCTGCGCCTGCGCTTGGGCGAGGATGTTGAGGGCGCAAAGTCGTGCCGCCGCGCGCCCGTCCTCGAGCGAGATTTCCTTGCCCACCTTGCCCAAATATTTGAGCTCGCCGTTCCAGAAGGTGACCTGGCCCGAGACGAACAGGATGTTGCCCACCTGCACGGCGGGGACGTAGTTGGCGACCGGTGCCGCCGCCTTGGGCAGCTCGATCTTCAGTTCCTTGAGACGGGCCTCGATCTTGCCGGCCATGGGCTGATCCTCCTTCATGCGCTCGCGTCCGCCGCCTCCGACGTACGTCGCGGCGGCGTTCGCGCGAGAGGATAGCGGCAGGAGCGCGCGCGTGCCAGCCCGAAGCGAGGTTGTGGCGGGGAGGCACTCCTCCTATGATGGCGCTGTCCTCGCTCGCTCCCATGGAGACCGCCGTCGTGCGTGCGCTTGCCTTTGCCGCAGTGATCGCAGCAGCGCTCCTCTCGGCGCTCCCCGCCGAGGCGCAGCTCCTCGGCCTCGAGCAATATCTCTCCCCGCCGTCGGTCGATTATGCCGCGGACGTGGTGATGACCGCCGACGGCGATAAGGTGGACGGCAAGATCATGCGCGCAACCGGCAAGGAGCGCCGCGAGCTCACCGTGGAGGGCGAGCCCGAGATCCTCATCATCCGCCTCGACCGGCGGCTGGTCTGGAGTCTGGCGCCGGACGACAAGCTCTATGTCGAGTCCTCGCTCGACGAGGCGCTCGGGCGCGTGCCGGGCCCCGCCGGCAAGCCGCGCGAGGCGCAACTCACGGTGACGGCACTCGGCAGCGAGACGATTGACGGCCTGCATGCGACCAAGAAGAAGGTGAGCGGCAAGGAAGGCGACGGCTCGCCAGTCGAGGGGACGGTGTGGATGAGCGACCAGGGCATCGTGCTGCGCGCCGAGAGCGACATCGTGGACGAGGACGGCAAGCACCATATGCTGCGCATGGAGCTCAAGAACCTGCGCATCGGTCCCCAGAATTCGACGCTCTTCGAGATCCCGGCGGGCTACAAGCGGGTCACCCGCGCGAAGACGGGATGGCTCGGCGCGCCCGCCCGCACTCGGCCCACCTCCGCTTAGGGCGAGGTCCGGGAGGCGGCGTCGGAGGTCGCCCGAGGGCAGCATGACCACGGACATCGGCGAGGTCCCGCTCATCAACATGGCGAACGTCATGCTCGCGACCCTCAAGGCCGCGGCCGCGAGGGACGCGACGCCGGGCGATTGCATCGAGCGGCTGATGCGCCAACTCGTACAGGTCCACGAGAACGCCGAGGCCGCGCGCGGCGAGATCGCGGATCG
>DATEQI010000329.1:0-7301 GCA_035272805.1 Alphaproteobacteria bacterium
CGAGGCCGGGGAGTGAGCGCGCCCGCGCACCGGTCGCGAGCACGATGTGCTTGGCCGCGAGCTCGGCCGTGGGCTTGCCGTCCTTGCTGACGCTGAGCTTGCCGCGGCCGGCCAGCTTGCCGTGGCCGTCGAAGACCGGGACCTTGTTTTTCTTCAAGAGGTAGGTGACGCCGGCGGAGAGGCGTGCCGCCACCTTACGCGAGCGCTCGACGATCTTCTTGGCGTCATAGGCGACGTTCTCTGCACTCAGGCCGAACTCGTCGGCATGCTTCATGAGGTGATAGACCTCGGCCGAGCGCAAAAGGGCCTTGGTCGGGATGCAGCCCCAATTGAGGCAGATGCCGCCCAAATGCTCGCGCTCGACGACGGCCGCCTTCATGCCGAGCTGGGCAGCACGGATGGCGGCGACATAGCCCCCCGGCCCGCCGCCCACGACGATGATGTCGAACGTTGTATCCGCCATGCCCAGCCCTCACTCCCAGAACGTCATTGCGAGCCGAAGGCGAAGCAATCCAGAGTCCGCCACGCCGTCCTGGATTGCTTCGTCCCCCGGATCCAGTCCGGGGTCGCCTCCTCGCAATGACGAAAAATTACAACAGCATCGTCAGCGGGTCTTCGATGAGCTTCTTGTAGGCGGCGAGGAACTCGGCGCCGATGGCGCCGTCCACCACCCGGTGGTCGACCGAGAGCGTGCAGCTCATCACCGTGGCGATGGCAAGCGCCCCCTCCTTCACGATGGCGCGCTGCTCGCCGGCCCCGACCGCCAGGATCGCCCCTTGCGGCGGGTTGAGCACGGCGGCGAACTCGCGGATGCCGTACATGCCGAGGTTCGAGATCGAGAAAGTGCCGCCCTGATACTCCTCGGGCTTGAGCTTGCCCTCGCGCGCGCGCGCGGCGAGCTCCTTCATCTCGTTCGAGATCTCGGCCAGGCCCTTGTGGTCGGCACCCCGGATCACGGGCGTGATGAGGCCGTTGGGAATCGCGACGGCGACCGAGATGTCGGCGCGGGCGTAAAGCCGCACCGCCTCCTCCGTCCAGGAGGCATTCGCCGCCGGCACCTTGCGCAGCGCCAAAGCCGCCGCCCGGATCACGAAGTCGTTGACCGAGAGCTTGTAGCCGCCCTTTCCTTCCGGCGCCCTGGCATTGAGCTCCTGGCGCGCCTTGAGAAGTGCGTCGATCTCGCAATCGATCGTGATATAGAAATGCGGCTGCTGCTGCTTCGCCTCGGTGAGCCGGCGCGCGATGATCTTGCGCATCGAGCTGTGCGGCACCTCTTGGTAGGGCGCTGTGCCCGGGAGCTCGACCATGGCTGCCGGCCGCGCCGCCGCTCCGGGTGCCGCTGCCGCGGCGCGAGGTGGCGCTGGAGCGCCCTTAGCGAGGGCCGCCTCGATGTCGGTGCGCACGATGCGGCCATGCGGGCCGCTCCCGCGCAAGTTTGCGAGATCGAGGCCGGCCTGCTGTGCCATGCGGCGTGCGAGCGGGCTGGCAACGACCCGGTCCTGGCCATTGCCGCGCTCGGCCGCCGGCTGCGGCGCCGGCTTGGCCGCGGGCGCTGCCGCAGCCGGAGCTGCCGCTTGCGGAGCGCTGTGGGCAGGCTTGGGAGGTGCTGTCGCTGCCGCCGCGAGCGACTTGGCGTCCTCGCCCTCGGCGAGCAGAAGTGCAATCGGCGTGTTGACCTTGACCCCATCCGTGCCCTCGGCGACGAGCAGCTTGCCGATGGTGCCCTCATCCACCGCCTCGACCTCCATGGTGGCCTTGTCCGTCTCGATCTCGGCCAGCGCGTCGCCGGCGCGCACCTCCTCGCCCTCCTTCTTGAGCCACTTCGAGAGCTTGCCCTCGGTCATGGTGGGCGAGAGTGCTGGCATCAGGATTTGCGTCGGCATGACCTTTCCCTCTGATGGACAGCGCGCGCGTGCGCTCAGCTGCGGTAACACACTTGCTTCGCGGCCTCGACGATGGCGGCGGCATGCGGGAGCGCCAGCTGCTCGAGGCTCGCCGCATAGGGCATGGGCACGTCGGCGCCCGCGACGCGCGCCACCGGCGCGTCGAGCCAGTCGAAGGCCTCTTCCATCATCACCGCGGCGAGCTCTGCGCCGATGCCGGCGAAGGGCCAACCCTCCTCGACCGAGACAAGGCGGTTCGTCTTCCTGACCGAGGCGGCGATGGCGCCCGCGTCGAGCGGCCGGATCGTGCGCAGGTTGATCACCTCGGCGCTGATCCCCTCCTTGGCCAAGAGCTCCGCCGCCTCGAGCGCGCGATGGACCATGAGGGAGAAGGCGGCGATGGTGACGTCGCTGCCGGCGCGCTCGACCTTCGCCTTGCCGATGGGGACCAGCCAATCGGGGTGCTCGGGAACCTCGAAGCTGTAGCCGTAGAGGATCTCGTTCTCCAGCACGATGACCGGGTTCGGGTCGCGGATCGCCGCTTTGAGCAGGCCCTTGGCGTCGGCCGCCGAGTAGGGTGCCACCACCTTGAGGCCCGGCACATGGGCGAACCAGCTCGCGTAGCATTGCGAGTGTTGCGCCGCCACGCGCGCGGCCGCACCATTGGGGCCGCGGAAGACGATCGGGCAACTCATCTGGCCACCCGACATGTAGCGCGTCTTGGCCGCCGAATTGACGATCTGGTCGATCGCCTGCATGGCGAAGTTGAAGGTCATGAACTCGACGATCGGCCGCAAGCCGTTGAAGGCCGCGCCCACGCCGAGGCCGGTGAAACCCTGCTCGGTGATCGGCGTGTCGATCACGCGGCGCTCGCCGAACTCCTCGAGCAGGCCCTGGCTCACTTTGTAGGCGCCTTGGTACTGCGCCACCTCCTCCCCCATGAGGAAGACGCTCGCATCGCGGCGCATCTCCTCGGCCATCGCATCGCGCAACGCCTCGCGCACCGTCTGCGTCCTGGTGGGGCCGGCGTATTCCGGCTCGGCGGCGGGGGCGGCCGGGCGTGGTGCGGCACTCGCCGCGGCCGCCGCAAGGGGCGCCTTGGCCGCAGGTTGAGCGGGTGCTGGTGCCGCGGCGGCAGGCAGAGGCGAGACAGGTGCCGCGGCCGCCCGCTCTGCGCCCGCGAGCGCGGATGCACTTTCTCCATCGCCCAAGAGAAGGGCAATGGGCGTATTGACCGCGACACCCTCGCTGCCCGCGGCCACGAGGATCTTGCCGAGCTTGCCCTCGTCGACCGCTTCGATCTCCATCGTCGCCTTGTCTGTCTCGATCTCGGCGAGCACGTCGCCCGCCCTCACCTCATCGCCTTCCTGCTTGAGCCATTTCGCGAGCTTGCCTTCGGTCATGGTCGGCGAGAGCGCCGGCATCAACACCTCGATCGGCATCTCGGTCCTCCCTCCGTCCGCTTAAGCCGGCGCCAGCACGTCGGTGTAGAGCTCAGCGGGATCGGGCTCCGGGCTCTGCTGCGCGAAGTCTGCGGCGGCCTGGATGATGTCCTTGATCTCCCGATCGATCTTCTTGAGACCCTCCTCGTCGGTCACCCCTTCCGCCTCGAGGCGCTGGCGCAGGCGATCGATCGGATCGCGCTCCTGGCGCATGCGCTGCACCTCCTCCTTGGAGCGGTATTTCGCGGGATCGGACATGGAGTGTCCGCGGTAGCGGTAGGTGATCATCTCGAGGATGTAAGGGCCCTTGCCGGCGCGGGCCTGCTCGACCGCCTTCTCACCCGCGGCCTTGACCGCGACGACGTCCATGCCGTCGACCACCTCGCCCGGAATCCCGTATGGCGCGCCGCGGCGGTAGAAATCGGTGCGGGCGGAGGCGCGCTCGATCGAGGTGCCCATGCCGTATTTGTTGTTCTCGATCACAAAGACGACCGGCAACTTCCACAGCCCCGCCATATTGAAGGCCTCGCCGACCTGGCCTTGATTGACGGCACCGTCGCCGAGATAGGTGAATGAGACCTTCGGCTCGTTGCGATATTTGAAGGCGAAGGCGAGTCCGGCGCCGAGCGGCACTTGGGCGCCGACGATGCCGTGTCCGCCGAAGAAGTTGGCCTCCCGGCTGAACATGTGCATCGAGCCGCCCTTGCCTTTGGAATAGCCGGTGCGCCGGCCGGTCAGCTCGGCCATCACCCCTTTCGGGTCCATGCCGCACGCCAGCATGTGGCCGTGATCGCGATAGCTCGTCACCACCGCATCGCCTGGCCGGCTCGCGGCCTGCAAGCCCACCACCACGGCTTCCTGCCCGATATAGAGGTGGCAGAAGCCGCCGATGAGGCCCATGCCGTACATCTGACCCGCCTTCTCCTCGAAGCGGCGGATCAACAGCATCTCGCGATAGAGGGTGATGAGCTCCTCGGCCGCAGCGCTCTTCGCCCGCGGCTTGGCGCGCGTGGTCTTGGCGTTGGCCATCACGTCATCCTTCGGCTGATCCTCGGAAAAACGAGCTGCGGCCACCGCTGCGGCCACCTCCCTAGCTCCTTTGACTAGTAGCCCGGAGAGATGACGTTTTCAAGGAAGCGGGTGCCGAAAAATGCTTCTATCGCAATGCACAATACCGTTTTAACCGCATTTCGGTTAACAAGCGGTGCTACCACCCCGGGCGACAGCGCGCGAAGCTCCCATCGCTGAGCGCACGCCTGTCCCGGCGCGATGCAGCTTTGCCACGAGAAGGCGCTCATGTGGTTTGGACAGTGCAGCCTAAGGCTTGGCGTCCGCCTTGGGCGAGAGGATGACGATCTCGTCGGGCCGGCCGAAATTGAGCAGCACGCGCGCCCGCTCCTCGAGCATGTCAGGATCGAGGCTTTCGGGGCGCAGGTGTGCGACGCGCTCCTCGAGGCCGGCACGCTGGCTGTTGAGTGCCGTGAGCGTCGCCTCGGCGAGCTCGATCTTCTGGCGCAGTCCCCACCAGGCATTGAGCCCGCGGTCTCCCTCGACCGCGTGATAGGCGAAGTAGCCTGCGAGGCACGCCAGCGAGAGCTGGGCCGAGATGCCGGGGAGCCGTCTCGTGATCTCGCGCGTGAGGCTCATGGCAAGAAGCGAATCACAGGAGATTCACGCTGGTCAATAGGCAAATCGAAAGGCCCCCCGATTTTCCCGCATGAGCCGCCGATTCCAGTGATTCTTCGCCGCTGCGGCGGCAAATCGCCGGCGAAAGACTCCGGCGGGTCGACCTATCTCGGTAGAATGACGCCCGAGTCGCTATAGCGACGGCGCGCCGCTTCTCAGCGCCGCACGCTCCTGCCGGCGTAGCGGGCAACCGGGCCCAGCTCCTCCTCGATGCGGATGAGTTGGTTGTATTTGGCGAGACGTTCGGAGCGCGTGAGCGATCCCGTCTTGATCTGGCCGCAGTTGGTGGCGACCGCCAAGTCGGCGATGGTGGTGTCCTCGGTCTCGCCCGAGCGATGCGAGATGACCACGCGATAGCCGGCGTGCTGGGCGATTTCAACGGTTTCCAGCGTCTCCGAGAGAGTGCCGATCTGGTTCAGCTTGACGAGGATGGCGTTGGCCAGGCCCTTCTCGATGCCCGCGCGCAAGCGCCCCGGGTTGGTCACGAAGATATCGTCCCCCACGATTTGAATCTTCTTGCCGAGTGCCGCGGTGAGCTCGGCCCAGCCGGCGAAATCGCCTTCGGCCATGCCGTCCTCGAGCGAGATGATCGGATAGCGGCGCACGAGCGCCTCGTAGTACTTGACCATGCCGGCGGCATCGAGCTTCTTGCCCTCGCCTTCCAGCACGTATTTTCCCTTGCGGTGGAACTCGTTCGCCGCCGCATCGAGGGCCAAGGCGATCTCCTCGCCCGGCCGGTAACCGGCCGACTCGATCGCCTTCACGATGAAGCCGAGCGCCTCGTCGGCACTCTTGAGGTTGGGCGCCATGCCGCCCTCGTCGCCGACATTGGTATTGTGGCCGGCCTCCTTGAGCCGCTTCTTGAGCGCCTGGAAGACCTCGGAGCCCATGCGCACGGCCTCGGCCACGCTCGCGGCCGAGAGCGGCATGATCATGAACTCCTGGATGTCGATGGCATTGTCCGCGTGCGCGCCGCCGTTGACGATGTTCATTTGCGGCACGGGAAGCGTGCGCGCCGAGACCCCGCCGATGTAGCGGTAGAGCGGCAAGCCGCGCTCCTCGGCGGCGGCGCGCGCGGCGGCGAGACTGACGCCCAAGATGGCGTTGGCGCCGAGCCGGCTCTTGTTGGGCGTGCCGTCGAGCTTGATCATGAGGTGGTCGAGATGCTCCTGCTCCTCGGCCTCGAGGCCGGAGAGCGCGTCGAAGATCTCGCCCTCGACCGCGACGATCGCCTGGAGCACGCCCTTGCCGCCGTAGCGCGCCTTGTCGCCGTCGCGCAATTCGACCGCCTCGTGCTGGCCGGTAGAGGCCCCGGACGGCACCGCGGCGCGGCCGATCGTCCCCGTCTCGAGCTCGACATCGACCTCGACGGTCGGATTGCCGCGGCTGTCGAGAATCTCGCGGGCACGGATGTCGGTGATCGCGGTCATGACACGCTCCTAGTGAGTGAGCGCGAGAGCAATAGCGGGCGCCGCCGCCGCGCGCAAGGCTCGGCTCCTCAAATCTCGATCGGCTTCGCCTTGGCGATGCGGTCGAGCTCGAGAAGGGTCGCAAGCAGAGCCGGCAGCTCCTTGAGCTTGATCATGTTGGGGCCATCGGATGGCGCCTTGTCGGGGTCCTGATGCGTCTCCATGAAGAGCGCGGCGACGCCGACCGCAACGGCGGCGCGCGCCAGCACGGGCACGTGCTGCCGCTCGCCCCCGCTCTTGCTCCCCTGCCCGCCCGGCTGCTGCACCGAGTGGGTGGCGTCGAAAACCACGGGAAAGCCGGTCTTCGCCATGATCGGCAGCGCGCGCATGTCGGAGACGAGCGTATTGTAGCCGAAGGACACGCCGCGCTCGGTCAGGAGCACGTCGTGATTGCCTTCGTGGGTGATCTTGGCGACGACGTTCGCCATGTCCCAGGGGGCGAGGAACTGCCCCTTCTTGACGTTGATAACGCGTCCCGTGCGCGCGGCGGCGACGAGGAGATCGGTCTGCCGGCAGAGATAGGCGGGTATCTGCAGCACGTCAGCCGCCTGGGCCACGATCGCGCATTGGGGCGGCTCGTGCACGTCGGTCAGTACCGGGATGCCGCGGCTCTCGCGCACCTCGGCGAGGATGGGCAGGCTCTCGGACAGTCCGAGCCCGCGCGGGCTCGTGAGCGAGGTGCGGTTCGCCTTGTCGAAAGAGGTCTTGTAGATGAGGCCGATGCCGAGCTTCGCGGTGATCTCCTTGAGTGCGAGCGACATCTCGAGCGCGTGCGCGCGCGACTCGAGCGCGCACGGCCCGGCAATGAGGGTGAGCGGCCG
>DATEQI010000330.1:0-5128 GCA_035272805.1 Alphaproteobacteria bacterium
CTGGACCTCCGCCGCCTTCTGTGCCGGATGATCGCTGCCGCCGCGGAGGGCTAGCACCGCGCCCACACCGGCAACCAGTAGCAGAGCCGCCAGGCCCATCACCAGGGCGCCCACGCGCCGGGCCGGTTTGGCTGGGGGTGCTGGCTGCGGCTGCCTTGACGGGCCGGTCGCCACACCCGCGGCGGCCTCCGACGGGGCCGGGCCGAGCGTCGCCGCACCCGCCTCCGGCGGCAGCCCGATCAGCTGGGAAAGATCGGCGATCAGCCGCCGGAAGGGCGCCGAGGCGCCGGTCTTGTCCCAACCCGAGAGATCCACCGTCTGGACATTGGTGAAGCGCAAGGGCGGGATGGTCTCATCCAGGCGGACGGGAACCAGCTTCTTCTTCTCGATTGCGAAGGCGGCCTCGGCACGCACCCATTCCGAGCCCACGGAGTGTCTCGACCAGGCGACGATGACGGCTTTCGCCTCGGCCAGCGCCTGCTCGATCACCAGGTCGAACGAGCTGCCCGTCGTGATGCGCCGGTCCCACCACACCGACCAGCCCGCGCGCTCGAGGATCGCCGCCAGCGCTTCGATCTGCGGCGCATCGTTCCTCGCATAGCTGATGAACAGATCCGCCACCGCAACCCTCCAGCACCGCGCAAGTGCGGCCATCCCCGGAAAAGCGCGTCGCATGCCGTGGCGCCGCCTGACGATCTCCCGTTAGGGCACCACACGCCGCCCGAATTTTATCCTGCTAAAGGGGCGAAAACAATTGCGGGACTTGCCGATAGCTCCCTGTTCGGGGGAAAGTGATCTTGCCTACGGGCACGAAAGCCCTATATATTTGCCTTACGAGGGGCTCCCAATCGACAAAGGGTCTGACCCATGAGCGGTAAGCATGTGAATCGTCGAGCGTTCCTGCTGAGCACGGCGGGACTCGGCGGAGTCTTGGCACTTCTGTCGCGGAGCCAATCAGCCGCTGCCCTCTCCATCGAGGGCATCCCCGCCCAAAGCGGGCTCGGTGCCGCCTATGCCAACCGCTGCAGCGGCGATGCCGCCCACGCGCAGATCCTGGCAAAACTCGAGAGCGCGCTTGCCGGTCGTACGGGCGCACCCGGCAGCATGATATCGATGACGGAATATTGCCCGATCTGCGGCTGCCCCATCATCGCGACGCGCACCCTCCCATAGAACAGCGCCCGAGCGGGCGCCGCTCCGATCTCCTCGTTACGGCCGCAGCACTCGCAGGTGCGCGGCCGTTCGCTTTTCCAGCACGCGCCTTCCGCGCGCGGCTTGCTTGCCATCGCTATGGGAAGTGGAGGATCACGACCAGATCGTACACTTCGCCGATGATTTCAGGTGGCAGCGGATGGAAGGGGGCACTGCGCTCGATCATCTCGATCCCCGCCTTGTCGAGGATATCGGCACCCGATGAGCGCAAGAGGCGCACGCGGATGAGCCGCCCCTGGCGGTCGAGGAGCATCGCATATTGCGCCGTGCCGGAGAGTCCAGCCGAGCGTGCCGCGGGCGGATAGACGCGGTTGCGCAGAATTTCGTCGCGCAGCGTGTTGAGATAAGGGTCCCCGCCGCCTTTGCCGAGGACCACGCTGTCGTTCTCCGAGCGGGCCGGGGGGCGAGATGGCGCTGCCGCCGTGCGCGCGACGGAGGGCTGGGTCTGCGGATTGGGCTTGGCCTCCGGCGGAGGCGGGGCGATCGCGTCGCTGCCTTCCGCTGCAGGCATTGGCGGCGCGGCGGAAAGCGCTGCGGCGGGCGCAGATCCCGGCGGCGGCGGCTCCGCTGCATCCTTGGGCTGCGCGGGCTCGGGTGCTGCCTCGAGGCTGGGCGGAGCATGGGCATCCGGGGGCCGCCCTGGCTCGCGCTCGAGCTTGCCGCCGGATACGCGCGCCTCGGTCTGCGGCGGCGTCCGCGGCGCCGCGGCCTGGGCTGCCCTCGGCGCCTCGGATCGGGCCACTGGCTGCGGCGGCGGGGCCGGGACCAGCTCGACCTGGATCGACGGCGGCACGCGCCGCTCGTCCTCGCTCGGTTCGATCAGCAGGACGGCCACCAGCCAAACATGGAGCAGCAAGGCCGCGAGGATCGCGGCCGCGCGCCGGCGCGCCCGGTGGGCGTCCCCCGAGGGCAGCACGAGGCGGGGCGTCTCGGCCACCAAGGTGCGGGTGGCCGCGTCCCCTGCCATGCTTGCCGCCACCATGCTCATCGCCGCCTTTAGGCGCCTCTCGCCGTCAATTGTTCGTGCAAATCTCCACGCTGTTCGACTGGCCGGAGCACTTGGCGCGATCGGCCGCAGAGCCGTTCGCGCCGGCCGCGCCCGGGTCATCGACCGTGCCAAATAAAATTCGGTGGCTCAAGGCCTTATACGCTTCTTCCTCGGCGTTCCTGTTGTTCGCCTCATTGACGGCATCCCACAGCGCCTGCTGCCGCTTGGCGTGCTGATCCAACTCCTTTTCGCCGGCGTTCGGAGCGACCTCCCGCGCAGCCGGGCCGGCCGGGGCCAAGATGCCGACGATCTGCTCGTAAAGCTTCGGCAAGTCTAGGGTGGCGTAATTGCCATTCGCCATGATCACGGTCGGCGTCTTGATGCAAATCTCGAGCGGGCTCTGCGTGAGGTTTCTGAGGCTCACGCGCGCGTCGCTGCCGGCACCTTCGACTTGCAGCAGGTGCTGCTCGAGGGCGGCTTGGAGTGACAGTCCGCTGCCCGCGGCCGTTTTCACCAAGGTTGCTCCGAAAGACGCCGGGGCGTTCGAGAGGATAGCGCCCGAGGCCGGCGGCGCCATCGACTGATCGAGACAATAGGCCGGAACCTCAAGGGATTTGCCGGGCGCAAGCGCATAGCATCCGGGCGCTATCACCATGCGCTGGAAACCCGCGGCGGCGGCCGGAGCGTGCGCGGCGACGACCAGGGTCAGCATCCCGGCGAGGACCAGGCCAAGCGCTCGCCAGGCCGCGGCAATACCCTTCGGCTGCTTGCTGCTCATATGACCAATGTCGGGTCTGCCGCTCATGCGGGCAAGTCGCTCCGTCTCCTGGCGCGGCGGAAGCGCTGCCCTTCGATGAGCTGCCAGCAGACGAGCGCGGGCGTGCCGATCACGAGGTCCCGGCCGCGCTTTAGAAGCGAGAGGGCGAGTGCCAGTTCCGGGGAGAGGCCGAGGAGGCCGCCGATCAGCACGTAGCCGCCCTCTTGCACGCCGGCACCCAAGGGAATGAAGAAGGTGACGCTGCGAATGGCGTAGACGAGACCCTCGATCGCGAACACGTCGCCGACGCCGAGCGGATGCCCCATGAAGTAAAGCGCAATCCAGGCTTCGAGTGCGCCCAAGACCCAGGCGGCGAAGTGCAGCAGGATGCAGCCGACGAAGGCGGGGACGTCGTCGTAGAGGTGGAGAATGCGCTCGTGCAGCGTGCGCTCCGCATCCGATTCCGCACCTTGCCTGCGCCCCCTGATCCAATCGAGCGGCCGCTCGATGAGCCGGAACAAGCCCTTCTTCTGAGCGACGAGGAAGCCCGTGAACTCGAGCGACATGAGGAGGATGCCGAGGCCGATCCAGAGCTTGTAGGGCGCCTCCGGATGGCTCACCACCAGGAGGACGAAGCCGAGAATGGCGAAGAGCACTTGGCCCAAGAGCTCGGCGGTCAAATCGACCACGATGCTGGCGCCGGCCAGCGTCAAGCCGCGCTGGGCTAAGATGCGCGTGCCCACCAGCTCGCCGCTCACCGGCAATATGGGAATGACGCCGTCGATGCCGTCGCGTATCCAACGCACCCAGCTGAAGAGGAACCAGCTCTCCGGCGATCGGGCGCGTAGCAGGAGCCACCACGCGATGCCGCAAAGCACCGTCGGCAAGACGTGAAAAAGCGTGATCGTCCCGAGCCCGCCCCAACCGGCGACGCTGAGGGCGCCGAACACCGGGCCGATGCCCTCGGCGACGATGAGATAGGTCGCGGCTGCGAGGCCGAGAGCCGCGATGAGGAAACGGCCAAGCTTCATCGCGATTTCCACTGCCCGCGCCGCATCGCGCGCACGAGCCTCATACGGGTTGCGGGCTCGGCCGGCGGCCGGGCCACAGCCGCATCGCGGAGAAGACGATGCGCCCCACCGCCGGCAGCAGGCGCGGCTGCAGGAGGTCGCGGTCGAACTCGCTCATGCGCCGCGCGTTCTCGGCGAGGCATTCGCCGACGAGGCGCTTCACGCTGAAATCGTTGAGGAACACGTCGGCCTGGGTCGCGGAGAAGTTGGTGCCGTCGCTGTCGGCGCCGCGGCGCACCGTGCCGATGAGGCGGCCGAGCGCGCGCGCGTAGTAGCGCAGCGAGGTGAGTGCTCGGAGCGGCATCGCACCGCGGCCGCGGAGCACTTCGTTGTAGGCCATCCAGTTCACGAAGAACACGATGTGCCGGGTCTCCTCGTACATCAGGACGTCGAAGACCGAGAACAGGGCGTCCGGCAGAAAGCGCGATTGGCGGGCGATCTTGAAGACGCCGAAGCCGAGAAAGGCGTCGAGGCACTCGCCATAGCCGAAATCGACGAAGGCGGTGATGACGTCGTCGGGCAGCTTCTCGAGCGGCTGCTCGCTCGCCGCGAGCCCGTAGCGGTCGATCATGAAGCGGATGAGGCGGGCGTGGCGCTCCTCTTCATAGCCCTGCAGATCGATGGCGGCGCGCAGAAGCGGGTCGTCGACCGTCTTGGCAAAGGCCTCGACGATGGCGCCCGCGCGTCGCTCGGTGTGGAAGACCTCCTGCCAGAACGGAACGGCGCGGAGGCGCGCGAGTCCGCCCTCGTCGAGCTCGGGCCACGGCAGCTCCGCCGGCTCGAAGGGTCGATGCGTCGCCTTGAAATGGCGGCAGAACAGTTCCTTGTGGGCCTCCGAGCCGATCTTCATTCCATCATCCTTTTGCCGGTGCTGAGGATGCGCCGCAGGTTTCCGGCGTTCTCCTCGCCTCACGCGGCGGATTTCGCGCCGCGTACGAAGCGGCGGGCGAAGCGCGCCAGCCGCGGCACCAGCTTCGGGCGCAGCAGGCGCTCGTCGTAGCCGCTCATCCGGCGGCCGTTTTCCGCAAGGCAGACCTCCAGGAGCTCCTTCGCGTCGATGTCGATGCCCATCGACTCGTGCCCGGTCATGGTGAAGTTGTC
>DATEQI010000331.1:0-3135 GCA_035272805.1 Alphaproteobacteria bacterium
TCTTCGCGCAAACGGCGGCCAAGAAACTCCTCTTCGCGCACATCAACCCGCCGCCCGAATCGGCCGCGGCGGCCTTCCAATGGTTCGCGGACGAGGTCAACAAGCGCTCGAAAGGCGCGCTCGACGTGCAGTTCTACGGGAGCACGCTGCTCACCAAGGAACTCGAGATCATGAACGCGGTGAAGTCCGGCAATATCGCGATCGGCAATCCCGCGGGTGCCGCCGCCACGGTGTTTCCCGAGATGGGCGTCTTCCTGGTCCCCTATCTGGTGCACAGCTACGATCAGGCCTACCGCATGTTCAACGGCGTCGTCGGCGACCGCCTCGACGCCCAGTTCCAGGAGAAATACAAGCTCAAGGTCCTCTGCTTCTTCGATTACGGCTTCCGCCATTTCTGGAACAGCAAGCACCCCATCGTCGAGCCCAAGGACCTGCGCGGCATGAAGATCAGGGTGCAGCTGGCCAAGGTGTTCGCCGACACCATCAACGGGCTTGGCGGCAATGCCGTGCCGATGCCGTGGGGCGAGGTGATCCCGGCGGCCCAGCAGGGCGTCATCGACGGTGCCGACTTGCCGATCGTGAACATCCTGGCGCTCAAGGCCTACGAGGTCTCGAAATACGCCTCGTTGACCTATCACAACTACGGGCCGACGGTGAACGTCATCAACCTCGAGATCTGGAACGGGCTCCCGAAGGACCAGCAGAAGCTGCTGCTCGACGTCTCGCGCGAGGCGCAAGCCAAGATCCGCGAGGCGACCGAGAGCGTGGACAATCTCGCCAAGGCCAAGGAGCTCCTCGAGCCCAAGGGCATGGCGGTGAATGCCGCCGATGTCGACGCCTTCCGCAGGGTCGCCGAGGAGAAGATCTGGCCGGACTACCGCAAGCAATATCCCGAGATGTGGGACGAGATCACCAAAACGCAGGCATGAGGGCCGCGTTGCGCGGCAACGGGGGTCCCGACACCAGGGTCATCGATGCTCGAGGCACCCCCCACCCATCGGCCGCTCCTCAACGGGCGGCCGATCCCCCTCAAGGGGGAGGGAAAATGCACGGTATGGCAACAGAATTTACCCTCCCCCTCGAAGGGGGAGGGTAGGGTGGGGGTGACTCTTGCTGCAAAGCGGGCGTGAACTGGGCGCGATTTACCGGCATGGCCGTTGGCTCGCCATGCTGCCCAAGATTCTCATTGCCGCACTCCTCATCCTCGCCATCCTCGACATGCTGGTCGGCGTCCTCTTGCGCTACGTCGTGGTGGCGATCACCGACGCGCTCGACCTTCCCACCGTGAACTTCTTCTGGGTCGAGGAGGTGGGCGAATTCGCGCTTGCCTGGCTCACCGCAATCGGTGCCGCCGTCGCCATCATCGAGCGCACCCACTTCGCGCTCGGCTTTCTCCTCCACCTCCTGCCGGCACGTGCCGCGCGCGCGCTCGACCGGCTCAACCACGTGCTCATCGCCGGCTTCGGCGCCTTGGCCGCCGCCTATGGCTGGAAGCTCTGCGGGCTCAACGCGGGCCTCGCCTCGCCCGGTCTCCAGATCGACCTCGCCTGGCTCTATGCCTCCTCGGTGGCGGCGGGCGGCCTCATGGTGATCTACGGCCTCGGCGTCGCCGCGGGCCTCATCGAGCGGCGCGAAGCGGCCACGCTCGGGGGGCCGTAGGCGATGCTGCTCGCGCTTACGGCACTTGCCTTCGTCGTCCTCCTGGCCCTCTCGATGCCGATCGTCTTCGCCCTCGGCATCGCCGGGATTATCGGCTTGGTGCTCGGCGGCTATCCGTTGCAGATGCTGCCCTCGAGCATGGTCGGCGGCTCGCAGAACTGGGTGCTCCTCGCCATTCCCTCCTTCGTCTTCGCGGGCACGCTGATGGAGCGTTGCGGCATGTCGCACGCGCTCGTCAACCTCGCGCGCGCGTTGGTCGGCTGGCTGCGCGGCGGTCTCGGCATGTCGGTCATCGTGGTGTCCTACTTCTTCTCCGACATCTGCGGCTCCAAGATGGCCGAGGTGTCGGCGCTCGGCTCGACGCTGATGCCGCCCCTCGTGCGCGCCGGCTACAAGCCCGAGGACGGCGCCTCGCTGATCTCGTCGGGCACGGCGATGGGAATGCTCGTGCCGCCCGCCATCTTCATGATCGTCATCGGCGAGGTGACCAACACCTCCGTCGTGGCCCTCTTCCTCGCCGGCTTCATCCCCGCCGCCACGATCGGGGCTTGCCTGTGCGCGTTGGTGTTCATCCAGGCGCGCATCCTCGGCTGGCCCAAGGACACGCGGCCGAGCTGGCGCTTCCTCTTGAGCGCCGCGCGCGAGGCGAGCGTGCCCATGGTGGTGCCGGTCGTGATCCTGGGCGGCTTCTATCTCGGGGTCTTCACCGCGACCGAGGCGGGGGCGGTCGTCGCCTTCTACGCCTTTATCGTGGCGCGCTTCTACTACCGCAACGTCTCCTTCAAGGAGATGGGGTGGATCGCCTACGAGAGCGCGCTTCTGACCGCCGCGGTCGTCTTCCTGCTCGCGGTCGCGACCATTTTCCAGTACCTCATGGGGGTGACGGGGGTCCCTGCGATGCTCGGCCGGCTCTTGGCGCCGCTCGGCTCGGCGCACTGGCTCTTCCTCGGAGGTGTCGCCCTCATGACCATGCTCTTCGGCATGGTGCTCGAGGGCCTGCCGGCGGCGGTCGTGCTCATCCCGGTGGTGTTCCCCATCGCGGTCAAGCTCGGCATCAACCCCATCCACTTCGACATCGTGCAGACGGCGGCCGTCGGCATCGGCCTCTTCCTGCCGCCGATGGGGGTCGGCCTCTTGATGGCGCTGCGCTTCGCCAAGGTGCCGGTCGGGCGCCACGCGCGGCGCTATTGGCCTTATTTGCTGGCGCTTTTCGTCGGCCTGGGGCTCATCATCGCCATCCCCGAGCTCTCCCTCTTCCTGCCGCGGAGTGCCGGCATGGTGCGGTGACTTTGCGCGGCAATCGACTATGCTGGTGCCGCGTCAGTGCCGCCAAGGGAGAAGCCATCATGGACGTTCGTGCCGCGGTTGCCTACAAGGCGGGAGCGCCGCTCGCCATCGAGACGGTCTCGCTCGACGGCCCCAGCAGCGGCGAGGTGCTGGTCGAGATCAAGGCGACGGGCATCTGCCACACCGATG
>DATEQI010000332.1:0-4602 GCA_035272805.1 Alphaproteobacteria bacterium
GACCCTCGGAGCCGGAATCAGGACCCACCTCCCCCGTGAGCATCGCGTGATCGGATCGATGGCCGCGTTCAACATCGAGCCGGCGGCCGTGGTCGGAGGCCATCGATCATTTCCAGGATGCGGACGAACGGCTCACGCGGCATCGCCACCTCGGCCAAACGTTGGGGGCTCACTGTTGGATGCCTTTGGCATCAAGTCGTGTGAGTTCCTCAAACAACTACGTCCGCGAAGGCGGAACGATCCGTTTCTGGCTCCGATGCGGCAGCCACGCGGTTCCTTTCCGCCACCCGGCCACATCTCGGACCATTTTGCTCCGGTTCGGACGCACCTCGCCGATCGGCAAACTCGAAAAAGCACCCTCGATCTGCTAGACTTTTTATCGTCATGATGAGGTGCTACAGACATGTCAGATACATACAAAAAGCTGCTTAGGCTAACGGACGCAACCGTCATGGACGACGACTTGGGCGTGGGGTTCAGCATCGAAACCCACGAGGGCGAGAAGCTGCGCGTATTTTGCTCCGTTCCTGAAGTGGGCGACATCTTCTCTTTTCTCGGGGCCCTCGCAAGAGAGGCGTGCTTGCAGACCCATAAAGAATATCAAGGCAGTGGACCGCCTCGCAACGAACTTGCCCCGATCCCGGCAGAGGGGATGGGCTTCCAAGCTGGGCCGTCGCCCGATGAGACTCTGCTGGTGATGAGACTTTTCGGCTTTGACTTGGCCTTCTCCATTCCCAGTAGTGGGTTGGCGAGGGTGGCAGACGACTTCGCCCGTACTGCAAGGACTCTATCGGCCGACCACCGCAGGCCGCAGTAGCCGGGAATCACCGCCGCGCGATCACGGGCAAGTGCTGCCGGAGCCGCACTGCTCGCTGTTGCTTTCGTGTGCAAAACTGTCGCTCGGGTAGAAGCGCGCTTGGCTGCTGCTGAAGGGACTGTTGGCACACGCGGCGATGCATAAAAGCATGCCGAGCATGAGGATGAGCTTCAACGTCATGGTGTTCCTCCGCGATCCGTGAGGCATTTTCTGCGAGCGCACCATTACTAGCGGGTTGGCGGCTCGCTCGGCGGTCAATGGGACATACGTCAAATGGCTATGGGAATCCCGATCGTCAGCCCTCGGAAACTACTCACGGCGTCGATCTAGGGTGACCCGACATTCGTGCGAGTTAGCAATCCGCCAGCGTCATGCCGACACCAACCGCAGCTCGCTGATTTCCTTCTCGGAAACAACCGGAAACCCAATTGCCGGAAATGGTTCTGTATTCGAGTGAGGGCGACTGGCGTCGGCGCGCAAAGGCAGCGACCATGAAACTTGAGAGGAAGGGGCCACGCTGATGCGAGCGGAACGAAATGGAGATTATATACGGAAGACTTTTGGAAACCCGACGTTGGTGTTTCTGTCGGAAATTGCGGAATTTGCTTATTTTTCAAATGGTAGCGGAGGAGGGACTTGAACCCCCGACACACGGATTATGATTCCGCTGCTCTAACCAGCTGAGCTACTCCGCCCCAGGGCAAGGCACGCGCTCCTAGATGGCGCGTGGCGGCAGCGCCGGCAAGGCCTATAGGGCGAAAGGCGAGAGCGTGTCAAGCAGCGCGGCAGCACGGTAATGGGTCAGTTTCACCCCATCCTTCGAGACGGGCCTTCGGCCCTCCTCAGGATGAGGTGAAACCCTAAACAACGTGTCCTCATCCTGAGGAGCGTCGCGCATGCGACGCGTCTCGAAGGATGAGGATTCAGCCGAACATGACCCACTACCGGCATCAGCGCCGTGCCAACTCATCTCAGCCGCCGAGAAACGTCGACAGCTTCATGGCGACCCCCATCTTGCCCTCGACCTTGAGCTTGCCGAGCATGAAAGCCACGGTCGGGTCGAGTGTGCCCTTCATGAGCTGCTCGAAGTCCTCGGCCGAGAGGCGGATGACGGTGTCGGCGTCGGCGTCCGCGTTGCTGACCGCGGCGGCAGGACCTGTGCCATCCCAATGGATGATGCCCTCCTCGCCGAGGTCGAACTTGATCGTGTGGCCGAGCGGCGGGTTCTCGGCGGCGCGGCGGCGCAGCTCGTCGGTCAAGCTTGCGAGGCTCATGGTCCGCTCCTCTACGCGCGATCCAATCCCAGTGTCCCGATTCGGAAGTTCGTCTCAGCCGGAAATAATCGTCATTGCGAGCGCAGCGAAGCAATCCAGTTCCCGGTGCGAATCCTTCCTGGATTGCTTCGGCGCCCTTCGGGCGCCTCGCAATGACAAGTGTTTTCCTGATGTCGTGAATTTCGGAACCAGGACACCAGAGGGTGCTCTTCCGCGGGACGGGCTCAGGCGGCGCGCCGGCTCGAGGCGGCGGCGACGATCCAGCCCCCGCCCAGGACCCGCGTCCCCTCGTAGAGCACCGCGGCCTGGCCGGGTGCCACGCCCTCGTAAGGCGTATCGAGCCTCACCTGCGCGCGCCCTCCGGCCTCGGGGAAGACGGTCGCTGCGAGTGGCGCCTGCGCCGAGCGCAGCTTGACCGTGACGCGCCGGCCCTCGCTCCCCAACGCTGCGGGTGCGAGCCAATTGAGCTCTCTCAGCTCGACGATATCGCGCGCGAGGGCCGCGCGCGGGCCGACGACGACGCGGCGCTCGGCGGCTTCGAGGCGCACCACAAAGAGCGGCTCCGGCGTGCCGCCGAGCTGGAGGCCGCGGCGCTGTCCCACGGTGAAATGGATGATGCCTGGGTGCCGGCCAAGCACGCGGCCCGCGAGATCGACGATCTCGCCGGGCTCGGCGGCACCCGGCCGCAGGCGCTCCACCACGCGCGCGTAGGAGCCGTGCGGCACGAAGCAGATGTCCTGGCTGTCGGGCTTGTCGGCGACCGCGAGGCCGAAGCGCTCGGCGAGCGCCCTGGTCTCGGCCTTGCGCCGCGCGCCCAATGGAAAGCGCAAATGCTCGAGCTGCAGCCTCGTGGTGGCGAAGAGGAAATAGCTCTGGTCGCGCGCTGGCTCGGCGGCAGAGTGGAGCTCGGGGCCCTTCGGTCCCATGAGCCTCCGAGCATAATGGCCGGTCGCGAGCGCGTCCGCGCCCAACTCGCGCGCGAGCGTGAGCAGGTCGCGGAACTTGACCCGCTCGTTGCAGCTGACGCAGGGAATAGGCGTCTCGCCCGCGAGATAGCCGGCGGCGAAGGGCTCCATCACCTCGCTTCGGAAGCGGCCCTCGTAGTCGAGCACGTAATGGGGGATGCCGAGACGCGCGGCGACGCGGCGCGCATCGTGGATGTCCTGGCCCGCGCAACAGGCCCCCTTGCGTCCGATCGCCGCACCGTGGTCGTAGAGCTGGAGTGTCAAGCCGATCGTCTCGTAGCCTTCGGCCGTGAGGAGGGCGGCCACGGTCGAGCTGTCGACGCCGCCCGACATAGCGACGACGACGCGCGTCCGCGAAGGCGCCTTGGCGATGCCGAGCGAGTTGACCATGGCCGGGACTATAGGCATTTGACGGGGAAGCGCAATCGCGACGAGACTACCAAGTGAGCGCCGGGAGAAAGCGAGCATGGCCGAGCCGCAGAAGGACATCCCACATGTCGTCGCCCCCCCACCCCTCCTCTTCTTGGGCTGGCTCGCGGCCGGCTTGGCGCTCGATTGGCTGTGGCCGCTCGGCCGGCTGAGCGCGGGGCCGTGGCACTATGTCATCGCCCTCCCCCTCGTGCTCGCGGGCCTCTTGATCGGTGCCTTAGGCCACCGGCAAATGCGGCGCGCCCGCACCGACGTCTCGCCCTATAGACCGTCCACGACGCTCGTCACCGGCGGCATCTATGGTATCAGCCGCAACCCGCTTTATCTGTCGCTGACACTTCTCTTTCTCGGCATCGCCGCCGCGACCAACGGGGTGTGGAGCCTGCTCTTCGTCTTGCCCTGCCTCCTCGTCATCCGCTACGGCGTGATCGCGCGCGAGGAGGCCTATCTCGAGCGCAAGTTCGGCCAACCCTACCGCGCGTACAACGCGCGCGTGCGCCGCTGGCTCTGACTCGCAATCGGAGCTCCCCGCTTGCCGAGGGCAAAAGCGTCGAGGAGGGTGGCCGTCAGTCGCCCAAGAGGAGATTGCGACTGCCGGGCGGCAGGCGCACCGTCAAGCCGTCGAGCTCCTCGGTGATCTTGATCTGGCAGCCCAGCCGCGAGGTCTCGGTGAGGCCGAAGGCGAGGTCGAGCATGTCCTCCTCGTCCTCGCTCGCCTCGGGCAAGAGATCGTACCATTCGGGCTCGACGATGACATGGCAGGTCGAGCACGAGAGCGAGCCTTCGCAGGCGCCCTCGAGGTCGACCTTGTTGCGATGCGCGATCTCGAGGAGCGACAGCCCGAGCGGCGCCTCCACCTCCTTGCGCTTGCCGTCTCGCTCGATGAAAACCAGTCTCGGCATCGCCACGAAGCTCCGTCTTCCACGGCGGGACTCCCGTCCGGTGCCCGCTTTCAAGAATTCGAGTGTCACCCCCACCCCACCCTCCCCCTTCAAGGGGGAGGGGGAATTTTATGGTCCCGCCATACGGCTCCCCTCCCCCCGTGAGGGGGAGGGTCAGGGAGGGGGGTATGCTGCGCATCAATCCGGGCACTAGCCGCGCATGATCCTGCTCCAGG